>JBBSQG010000103.1:0-8644 GCA_038258125.1 Solirubrobacterales bacterium | reverse complement strand
TCCTGCGAGACGGCCCCCACGCGCTCGATCAGCCCCGCGTCGACCCCGGCCAGCGCGACCTTCGCGTCATTGGAGTAGACGACGAGACCGCCGAGGACGACCTCCGACGCCCCGCCGCCCTCGGTCAGCCGCGCGGCCAGCAACCCGCCGGTGCAGGATTCAGCCGTCGCGATCGTCTCGGCGGCGCCGCGCAGGAGCGCGAAGACCTGCTCGTCGACGGTGCTGGCGTCGTCGGAGAACAGCGTGTCGGGATGGCGCGCGCGCACGAAGTCGGCGAACTGCGCATAGGCAGCGGCGTCACCGGGCTCGTAGCGCGTGACGACCTCGACCTCACCGCGGCGCAGGCAGGTCGTGATCTCCAGGCGCTCGAGCTCGATCCCGGCCTCCTGGGCGGCGCGCAGCGTGGCGGCGATCTCCGATTCCGGGATCCCGTACAGCCGCAGCATGTCGCGGCGGTACTCGACCGCGCCGCGCAGCGCCGCCCGCAGTCCCGGACTGGTCTCCAATGCCCGAGACCACATCGGCTGCAGTTCGCGCGGAGGGCCGGGCAGGACGACCACGGTCGGGCCCTCGCCGGCGGCGGGTGTGACGACGAGGCCCGGCGCGGTGCCGACCGGCTCGAGGATCTCGGCGCCCTGCGGGACCACCGCCTGCTTGCGGTTGGAGAGCAGCACCGCCTCGGGATCGAGGTCGGGCCAGCGCGCCATCAGCGGGCGCAGGATCGCGGCGATGCGTCCCTCCAGCGGCTCGTCGAGGACCATCTCGCGCCCCGAGAACTCGCCGACGACCACCGCGGTGAGGTCGTCGGCGGTCGGGCCCAGGCCGCCGCTCGTGCAGATCAGCGCACAGCCCTCGGCGGCGAGGAAGCGCAGCGCGCGCAGGATGTCCGCCGGGCGGTCGCCGACGACGGCGGTCGCGATCGGGTCGGCGCCGAGCGTGAGCAGCTGCTCGGACAGCCACGGGCCGTTGCGGTCCAGGACGCGCCCGGTCAGCACCTCGGTGCCCGTCACGACGATCCCCGCGCGGACGCTCACGAGCGCGCGGTCACGGGGTGCAGACCGGCCGCTGCTTGGCCGACAGCGGCTGGCGCCCGCGCTCGGGCGTGATCTCCAGCCCGATCGGCTCCGAGGACGGCTTGACCGAGCGCGTCTTCTGATTGATCCGCAGCCGCGCGTTGGCGTTGCCGAGCGTCAGCCGGAAGCGCTTGGAGGCGAAGGTCTTCGTGCGCTGGCCGGCCTGCAGCGTCTGGCCGTTGATCAGCGTGCGGTCGCCGGCCTTCAGGCACACGTTGACCGGGCCCGTCGCCTCGATGCGCAGCTTCACGCGCGTGGGGATGACGCGCGCCGGCGGCGGGGGCGGCGGCGCCGGGCGCTCGGTCGTCTGGGTCTGCGTCTGCGGGCTCGGCGCGGCGGCCTGGTTGGGCTTGTCGTCGCCGGAGCCGAGCAGGTACAGCGTGAGGATCAGCGCTGCGATGATCAACGCGACGAAGAACCACGGCGGCAGCGTCGGTGCCGGGCGGCGGCGCTCGCGGCCCGGCGCCGCCGCGTTGATCGGCTGCAGCTCGACCTCGCTGAGGCGCTCGTGGCGCAGCTTGTACTCGTCGACGAGCAGCTTGGCGTCGAGGTCCAGCGCCTCGGCGTACGTGCGCAGGAAGCTCTTGACGTAGGTGGGACCGGGCAGCAGGTCCCACTCCTCGTTCTCCAGCGCGCGCAGGTACTTCGCGCGGATCTTCGTGCGCGCCTCGATCTCCGAGACGTCGATACGCGCCCGCATCCTCGCCTCGCGCAGCGATGCCCCGATGTCCGGCATCAGTCGTGCCTCTCCACCGGCCAGAGGCTACTCGGGGACCGCATCGGCCTCGGGGATGTCGTCCCCGCCCGCCCCCGCCTCGACCACCACCGCGCCACCGCCGATCCCGACCCGCTCGCGCAGGTTGGCGATCACGCGCTCGACATCGCCGGCGCCGACGAGCACCTGGCGTGGCTTGGAGCCCTCGTAGCCGGAGATCACGCCGCGCCTTTCGAGCATGTCGATCAGCCGTCCCGCGCGCGTGTACCCGAGCCGCAGGCGCCGCTGGAGCATCGACGTCGACGCGGTCCCCATCTCGACGCAGAGACGGATCGCGTCCTCCAGCAGCGGGTCCTCATCGGGGTTGTAGCCGTCCTCGTCGTTGCCCGGGCCGCTGGAGTCGGTGGACTCGGCCTCGACCTCGTCGAGCAGGTCCTCGCGCAGCTCCGGCTCGCCCTGTCTGCGCCAGAACGTCGTCAGCGCCTCGATCTGCGGCTCGTCGATGTACGCGCCCTGGATGCGCTGCAGACGTGAGGAGCCGACGGGCGAGAAGAGCATGTCGCCCTGGCCGAGCAGCGACTCGGCGCCGTTGACGTCGAGGATCACCCGCGAGTCGGTCTGCGAGGAGACGCTGAAGGCGATGCGCGACGGGACGTTGGCCTTGATCATGCCGGTGATGACGTCCACCCGCGGCGACTGCGTGGCCAGCACGAGGTGGATGCCGACCGCGCGCGCCTTCTGGGCGAGGCGGATGATGGAGTCCTCCACGTCGGCGGGCGCGACCATCATGAGGTCGGCCAGCTCGTCGATGACGCAGAGGATGTAGGGCAGCGGTGGCTCGCCGCGCTTGGCCTTCGCGCGGTTGAGCTCGACGAGCGAGCGCGTCTTGGCCAGCGACATGACCGAGTAGCGCTGCTCCATCTCGCGGACGAGGTTCTGCAATGCGTTGGCGGCCATCCGCGGGCTGGTGATCACCGGCGTCAGCAGGTGCGGGATCGACTCGTAGTGGTTGAGCTCGACCTGCTTGGGGTCGATCAGGACCAGGCGCAGCTCGTGCGGCGTGGCGCGCAGCAGCAGGCTGGAGAGCATCGCGTTGATGCACGCCGACTTGCCGGCGCCGGTCGTGCCGGCGACGAGCAGGTGCGGCATCTTCGCGAGGTCCGCGCCGATCGCCTTGCCGCCGACGTCCTTGCCCAGCCAGATCGTCAGCGGCGACCAGCCGGCCGGCGCGTCCTGGAAGACGTCGCCGAGCTGGACGATCCGGCGGCGCAGGTTGGGCACCTCGACGCCGACGGCGGTCTTGCCGGGGATCGGCGCCAGGATGCGGATGTCGGTCGCGGCGAGCGCGTAGGCGAGGTCGTCCTTGAGCTGGGCGACCTTGCTCATCTTGATCCCGGGCGCGAGACGCAGCTCGAAGCGCGTGATGTGCGGCCCTGCGACCGTGCCGACGATCTTCGCCTCGACGCCGAAGTGGCCGAGCGCCTCGACGAGGCGGGCGGCGGTCTTCGCCTGCCCGGCGGTGTCGGGCCGCGTCTGCTCGACGCTGGAGCGCTTGAGCAAACTGACGGTCGGCAGCCGCCACTGGAACTCGGGGTCGTCGGTGACCGAGCCGCGCAGGCGACCCTGCGGCGTGAGGTCTGCCGGCGTCAGCGACCGGCGCGACATGACCGCGGTGTCGTCGTCCTCGGGCGCGGGCTCGTCTTCCAGATCGAGGTCGAGCTGTCCGGGCTCCCCGGGCTCGTGCGCGCCGGGCTCGCGAGGCTGCGGCTCGTCGCTCTGGCGCTCCTCGCGCTCGTCGCCGTCGGCGGGCAGTGGCTCGCCGTAGATGTCGGGGAAACGGGTCGCCCCCGACCAGAAGCCGCGTCGCGCGGGCGTGCTCTCGTGCACGGGCGCGGGCGCCTCGACGTGCGTGGCGCGGACGATCATCTCCTCGTCGGGCTCGGGCGGTGCGAACGGCTCGCGTGCCTCGGGCTCGGCCTCCGCCTCCCCCTCGAACGCGGGCTCGGGTTCGGCTTCGCGGGAGTCGCGGGGCCCCCGACGGGTCGGCGTCGGCACGACGCGGGTGATCGCGCGCGTCGTGTCGGCGAGCCCCGAGCCGGTCGCCTGGAGCACGCCCGCCAGCGACGCGCCGGTCAGCAGCAGGACCCCCGCCGCGAGCAGGAACAGCGCCAGGATGTGCGCCCCGATCGTCGACACCGCCGTCGCGACCGCGTACAGCAGGGCGTCGCCGGCAATCCCGCCGCGGGCCTCGAAGAACGGCGCGTTCCAGTAGCCGACCCGCGCGCCGTCGGGACCGATCCCGAATGTGCCCGCGGCGAGCATCAGCGTCAGCGCGGCGAACAGGCACAGCGCGCCGGCCCGGAACGGACGCAGCGTCGGCAGCACCGGGCGCAGGACGAACAGCGCTCCGGCGGCGACGATCGCGACCGGAACCGCGTAGGCGACCTGGCCGACGGCGTAGGCGAGCCAGTCGGTGGCGGCCTGGCCGGCGGCGCCGCCGTCCCAGCGCAGGTACAGCGGGAAGGCCAGGAAGACGCCGAGCGCGACGCGCGCGAGGCCGATGAGGTCGCGGTGGCGCTGCTCGAGCGCCGGCAGGCCGAGCGCGCCCAGCGACGAGCGCTGCGCGCGGGCGCGCGGGCGGGACCGGCTCGACGACTTGGCCGACGGCGGGGCCGACGAACGGCGTGATGCGGGCTTGCGGGCAGCGGCCATGGTGAGCCGTCGAGGTCTTCGACGGCGACCCGCCGCGCTCCTGCCCGCGACCCTGGCCGATCAGTGCGCACTGGATGCCTGGACCGTGCGTGGACGGGTAGCACCACGCCCATGGACGACACTTCCGATCCCGCCCCACCGCCCGCCGTCGCGACGCCACCGGCCCTGCCGGAAGTCGACAGCCCGCCTCCGGAGGAGATCCTCGGCGACGCGCCGTCGACGGACGAGCTGGTCGAGACCGCGCAGAGCGCCGAGGAGATCGTCGGCGGCCAGCCGAGCGTCGAGGATCTGCTCGGGCCCGACCGCTGAGCCCGCGCCGGACGCCGGGCCGGCGAGCGGCTTAACCGTGGGTTGAGCCGCGGCCCTACTCTCCTGAGAGCCATGTCGGACCGCCCACCACGCGTTCTCGTCGTCGAGGATGACCAGGAGATCGCCCAGGTCCTGCTGCGGTCGCTGCGGATGGAGGGCTACGAGGCACGCGCGAGCTATGACGGCGAGGCCGCGCTCACCGACGCGCGCGAGTTCACGCCCGACCTCGTGATCCTCGACCTCGGCCTGCCCAAGCTTGACGGCGTCGATGTCGCCCGCGCGCTGCGCAAGGATGGTGGCGACGTGCCGATCCTCATGCTGACCGCCCGCGACGCCGTGGAGGCACGCGTGGAGGGCCTCGACGCCGGCGCCGACGACTACCTCGTCAAGCCCTTCGAACGCCAGGAGCTGCTGGCCCGCCTGCGCGCCCTGCTGCGCCGCCGGCCGCCGCGCGGTAGCGCCTCGCTCGTCGTCGGCGACCTGCAGCTGAACCCCGACACGCACGAGGTGCGCCGCGACGGGCGTGCGGTCGAGCTGACCCAGCGCGAGTTCGAGCTGCTGGAGTACCTCATGCGCAACGAGCGCATCGTCGTGCCGCGTCAGCGGCTCTTGGAAGAAGTGTGGGGTTACGATCCCTTCGCGACCACGAACACCATCGAGGTCTTCGTATCGAACCTGAGAAGGAAGTTGGAAGCCGGCGATGAGCCGCGTCTCCTCCATACGATCCGCGGCGCAGGCTACGTTCTCCGCGCCTAGGCAGGTCCCGATCCGCTGGCGCCTGGCCAGCGGCTCCGCCCTGCTGACGCTCGTGATCCTCTGTGGCTTCGCCGGCGCGGTCGGGGGCCTGACGTCGCAGCGCCTGCACCAGGACTTCGATCGACAGGTCGCCGATGACGCCGACCTGTTGCGAGAGCGGATCAGCTTCACGCCGGCGACGAGCGGCATCCCCGGCATGATGCAGCTGGAGAACCTCGCGCCGGCGATGTCCAGCTACGAGGGCGGCGGCACGATCGTGCGCCTCATCGATGGCGACGGGGTCTTCTACGGCGGCACGGTCCACACCGAGGACTTCGGCCCTCCCACGCGGCGCTCGACGGAGCAGCAGGGCTATCGCGTCGAGACGCGCGACATCCCGGTCAGCCTCGACGACGTGCTCCAGCTGCGCGTCTACCTGCAGTACGCCCGCCCGCTGGCGACCGTCGACGCGACCGTCGGCCGGCTGCGCCTGTTCCTCATCATCGGCGTGTTGAGCGGCGCCGGCCTGGCCCTGCTGGCCGGCGTGATGGTGGCGCGCCGCGCGATGGCGCCGATCACCGCGCTGACCGCCACGGCACGCAAGATCGAGCGCACCCGCGATCCGGCGGAGACGATCCCCGAGGTCGAGGCCGATGACGAGATCGCCGAACTGGCCCGCACGCTGGATGGCATGCTGCACGCGCTCGACGCCTCGCGCGGGGAGACCGAGGACGCCCTGCGCCGCCAGCGCGAGTTCGTCGCCGACGCCTCGCACGAGCTGCGCACGCCGCTGACGAGCGTGCTCGCCAACCTCGAGCTGCTCGCCGAGAGCCTTCACGGCGAGCAGCGCGAGGCGGCGTACTCGGCGCTGCGCTCATCGCGGCGAATGCGCCGGCTCGTGGCCGATCTGCTGCTGCTGGCCCGCCACGATGCCGCCCGTCAGGCGCCGCACACCGCGACCGACGTCGGCCAGGTGCTCGTCGAGGCCGCCGCGGAGGTCGGTGTCATCGCCGACGGCCACGAGCTGTCGATCGACGCCAACCGGGCGCTCGTCGACGGCGCACGTGACGAGCTGCACCGCCTGACGCTCAACCTCGTCGAGAACGCGATCCGCCACACGCCGCCGGGCACGCAGGTGCGCGCCTCGGTCGAGCGCGTCGACGGGCAGGTGCGCCTGACCGTCGAGGACGACGGCCCCGGCATCCCGCCCGAGCTGAAGTCGCGCGTCTTCGAGCGCTTCGTGCGCGGCGTCGGCGATCGCGGCGGCTCGTCCGGCCTCGGCCTGTCGATCGTGCACGCCGTGGCGCAGTCTCACGGCGGCTCGGTGGAGATCATCTCGCCGGCGATGAACGGTGCCGGGCGGGCGCGCGGCACGCGCTTTGAGGTCACGCTGCCGCTGTCTCGCAGCGTGCCCAGGGCGCCCGCGGCGCCCCCTCCCGTCGAGCCCGCCTGACCCGCCGCCGTGCACGCACGCACGCTGCGCCGGGCCGCTGCGCTCGTGATCGCCGGCGCCGGCGCCGGCGCGCTGGCGCTGGCCGGCACGGGAAGCGGTGATGGCGCTCGCCGCCCCGCGGCGAACCACACGTTCCGGACCTCGCTGATCTCCCAGTGCGTGGCGGTCCGCGACCGCGCACGGACGCCGGCACTCGGCTTTGACGGCACGCCACTGCCGTTCGCGCTCGCCACCGGACACGAGCCCGGCTCGCGGCCGCGCTGCGCGCGCGACGAGTTGCGCCTCCTGCGTTTGCAGTCGCTGACGATTGGCGGCGAGCGCACGTACGTGCGCCGCGGCGGCTGCGCGCTGCCCTGCGTCGTGCGCCAGCCCACGGTCCATGTGCCGGCGAGCGCGCTGGCCGGCTCGGTCCGCCGGCTGCCGATCGCCGCGCGCAACACCAACGGCGCGGCCGTTGCAGGCTGCCGCGAGCGCGCCGTCAACGCGCCGCAGCGCGTCACGCCGCTGCTGCGCCGCATGTACTACAAGACGCCCGCCGAGCTGCACGCGCGCCGCAACGCCGGCCGCTCGGGCGGCGACGGGGCGCGCTGGTCCAACTACGGCAACCCAGGCGCCACGTACCCGGGCACCGGTGGTGCGGTGACGCACTACAACTACCTGCTCTGGAACCTGCCGCGCACGGCGCGCGGGCTGCTGCGCGGCGGCGGGATCGTGGAGGCGATCCTGCCGGCCGGGATGGTGCTCGCGCTCTGCCCAGGCGAGCGCCTGCGGCTGCCGTCCTTCGACCGCAGCGGCAAGCGCAACGGCCACGTCGACTTCGGCTACGCGAAGGTGCGTAGCGCAAGCCCGAGAGGCGGGTCCTACGCGATCTACGGCTGGGTGCTGCGCGGCTACCGCTACACCGGCACGCCCTCCATCACGGTCGCCGCCTCGCGGGCCGCATGAACGAGTGACACCGGATGTCGCGCGCGGCGACGATGGTCACTCGTTCATGGCCGACATGAACGAGCGACGCCTCCCGCTCCGCATGTCACGCCACGACGCGGCCACCCAGCCGAGCGTGAAGCCACGCCGCAGGAGCGGGCCGAGCTACACCTCGACGACGACCGGCAGCACCATCGGCCGGCGCCTGATCCTGTCGTAGACGAACGCCGCGAGGTCGTCGTGCAGGACCTGCTGGAGCAGGTCGATCTCGCGGATCTCTTCCTTCGCCGCCCGGTCGAGCGACTTCTCCACGCAGATGCGCAGCTGGTCGAGCAGCTTGTCGGCCTCGCCGGCGTACGGGACACCGCGGAAGATCACCTCGGGCTCGGCGACCGACGAGCCGTCCTGCTCGGAGATCGTCACGACGATGACGAAGATGCCGTCCGCCGACAGGTGACGGCGGTCGCGCAGCGCGACGTCGGTGACGTCGCCGATGTCGACGCCGTCGACGAAGATCATCCCCGACTGGACCTTCTTGCCCCAGCGCGCGCCCTTGGCGTCCAGCTCCAGCGGCAGGCCGTTCTCGCCCTTGAAGATGTTCTCCGGGCTGACGCCGACCGACTCGGCGAGCTTGCTGTGCAGGTGGATGCGCTTGAAGTCGCCGTGGAACGGCATCACGGAGCGCGGCTTGGTCAGGTTGAGCATGAGCTTGATCTCCTCCTG
>JBBSQG010000102.1:0-8660 GCA_038258125.1 Solirubrobacterales bacterium | reverse complement strand
CTCCTCGTCGGAGAAGTTCGCCAGCACGCGGTTGTTGAGGTCGATGAAGTGCGGCAGCAGGCCCGCACCCGTCCACGGGTTGCGCGGATCCTCGCGGGTCGCCAGGCGGCCCTCCGTGAAGTCGATCGAGACGCGAGCGGCGCCGGCCTCGAAGGCCTTGCGGATGTCGGTCGTGCACTCCTGCACGATGTCCTCCTCGAACTCCTCGCGCGAGTAGCCCGCCACCGGGTCCTTGAGCGGGTACAGCAGCGCCAGCATCGACGGCGCGATGACGGCCTGCTTCATCGGCTTCGTCGCATACCCGATCGACTTCTTCAGCGTGTCGGCGGCGTAGAAGTTGTACTTCAGCGGCCCGCCGGTCAGCTTGGGCAGCTGGCGGCCATGGCCGTCGGCGAAGATGGCGAAGAACTGGCCGCCCGGGCCGAGGTTCTCGGCCAGGCCGGTGCCGGCCAGCGTGTCGGCGATCGGGTAGGTCGCGAACGACGACCAGCGCTGCTCGCCGTCGGAGACGATCGGGGAGCCGGTCGCCTCCATCTGCTCGATCGAGTCCTTCGCCGCCGCGTCCTGCAGCTTCTCGAGATCGTCCTTGGAGATGTCGCCCGCGTCGTACTGCGCGTACGCCTCCTGCAGCTTGGCCGGTCGGGGCAGCGAGCCAACGGGCTCGGTGGGAATCCCCGTGTCGGTCCTCGGATCGTAATCGCTCATGCGTGTTCTCTCCTCGCTGTTGATGTGACGCACGCTTCCGCGGGCGCGGGTCGCCGCGCCGCGGATGCCGCTCGCATTCCTCGCCACTGAGCCAGATCCCTCGGTGCCACCCGCGAATGAGAGATACAGACCAGTCTTCCTCGCACGCACGAACATATCCTCGGACGGCGGACCGCGTCAACCCACGAGGGCTGCGCCGAACGTCGATCCGTGCTCGACCGGCGCCCGCAGGGGCCGCCGGCCGGACGGCGCACGAGGTCTCAGGTACCTCCCCTCGCTACCCGGGACGAGCCAGCCTAACCCCGCTCGTACAATCGAGTCCGTGCTCACCCCGCGCCAAGAGCTGGTCCTGCGCAAGGTCGTCCTCGCCTACCAGGCGACCGTCCAGCCTGTGGCCTCGCGCACGCTGGCGGCCGATCCCGAGCTCGCCGCCGGTCCGTCGACGGTCCGTCACGAGCTGGCGATGCTCGAGGAGCACGGCCTGCTGGCGCACCCGCACACCTCCGCCGGGCGCGTGCCGACCGACGCCGGCTTTCGCTACTTCGTCGACCGCCTGCTGCCCGCGACCCGCACGCGGGCGACGCTCGAGCTCGAGCTGACCCGCCGCGAGGTCGACGAGGCGATGCGCGCCGCGACCGAGACGCTGTCGCAGATCACAAACCTGCTCGCCGTCGTCACCGCACCGCCGCTGGACACCGCGACGATCCGCCACATCGAGGTCCTGCTGCTGCAGCCACAGATCGTGATGGTCGTGATCATCACCTCGACCGGCGGCGTCTCCAAGCGCATGCTGACCTTCCCCAGCGCCGTCGACAGCGGGCTCGTCGTGTGGGCGGCGGCGTTCCTCAACGAGCAGCTCACCGGCGTCGGCCTCGGCGCGCGCAAGCTGCACGCTCGCCTGGCCGACCCGACGCTCTCCCACAGCGAGCGCGGCTTCCTCGACCGCCTCATGCCCGCCTTCACCGACCTCGCCGCCACGGCTGAGGACACGATCTACGTCGACGGCGCCGCGCGGTTGCTGCACGAGCACCGCTTCCAGGATCTGTCGCAGATCGGCGGGCTCCTGCAGATGCTCGAGGGGCGCGTCGTCCTGCTGGAGATGCTGCGCGCGGCGCTCGGCGAGCGCGGCGACGTCGTCGTGCGCATCGGCCACGAGAACGAGGCGCCCGCGCTGCGCTCGCTGGCGATGGTCGCCGCCGGCTACGGCCTGCCGCTGCGCCAGCTGGGCACCGTCTCGCTGATCGGGCCGGTCGCGATGGACTACGACACGACGATCGGCGTCGTGCGCGAGGCCGCCTGGCAGCTGTCTCGCTTCGTCGAAGACGTCTACGCCGCGTGACCAAGCGCGACTGCTACGAGGTTCTCGGCGTCGGCCGGGACGCCGACGAGGGCGAGGTCAAGAAGGCCGTCCGCCGGCTCGCCCGCGAGCTGCACCCCGACGTCAACAACCACGACCCACAGGCCGAGGAGAAGTTCAAGGAGGCCGCCGAGGCCTACGAGATCCTCTCTGACGCCGACCGTCGCCAGGTCTATGACCGCTATGGCCATGAAGGACTCAAGCGCGGCGGCCAGACCCCCAACTACGAGGGCTTCGGCTCGATCTCCGACCTCTTCGAGACGTTCTTCGGCGGCGGCTTCGGCGGCGCCGGTGCCGGCCCGCGCGGCGGCGGCGACGTGCAGGCCTCGGTGCAGATCACGCTCGAGCAGGCGGCCGTCGGCGCGGCGGTCGACGTGCGCTTCGAGGTCGTCGACCGCTGCGAGCGCTGCCACGGCAACGGCGCTGAGCCGGGCACTCCGATCAAGACCTGCGCGCGCTGCGCCGGCAACGGTGTCCTGCAGGCGGTGAGCCGCACGCCGTTCGGTCAGATCGCGCGGACCGTGTCATGCGACGTCTGCGGCGGCGACGGCAAGGTTGCCGAGAAGCGCTGCACACGCTGCGACGGGCGCGGTCGCGAGGTGCTGACCCATGCCGTCAGCGTCGACATCCCGGCCGGGATCGCCGAGGGTCAGCGGATCCGCGTCAGCGGACGCGGTCACGCCGGCGACGCCGGTGGGCCGCAGGGCGATCTCTACGTCCACGTCACGATCGCGCCGCACGAGCGCTTCATCCGCGACGGCAACGACCTCGTGACCGTGCTCGACGTGCCCGCGCCGGTCGCCGCGCTGGGCACGAAGCTCGCGGTGCCGACGCTCGACGGCGCCGAGGACGTCCACCTCCGGCCCGGCACGCAGCCCGGCGAGGCCTACGTGCTGCGCGGTCGCGGGATGCCCCAGCTGCGCCGGCCGGGGCGCCGTGGCGACCTGCGCGTCATCGCCAACGTGATCATCCCGCGCCAGCTGACCGACGAGCAGAAGCGGCTCATGGAACGCCTGGCCGAGACGATGACCGACTCCAACACGAAGTCCGAGGAGTCGATGCTCTCCAAGCTCAAACGCGTCCTGCACGGGTGATCCGGCTGGCCATCCGCGTCGCTTGCGCGGACGCGGAGATCGCGCTCGCCGAGCTGCTCGAGCTGGCGCCGGAGGGCGTCGAGGAGGTCGATCGCGGCGACACGATCGAGTACGCCGTCTACGGCGCGGAGGGCGAGCTGCCCTCGCTGCCCGACCTGCGCGCGGCGGCCGGGAGCGCGCTCGTGGAGGTGACGACGAGTGAGGTCGCCGACGACTGGTCCTCGCGCTGGCGCGAGTTCCACGTCCCGGTGACGATTGGCGGGCGGCTGCACGTCCGCCCGCCCTGGTGTGACCCGGCACCGCCGGACGAGACCGGCCTGCTCGACATCGTGATCGACCCCAACCAGGCCTTCGGCACCGGCGCGCACGCGACGACGCGGCTGTGCCTGGAGCTGCTGCTGGCGCTCGACGAGCAGAGACCGTCCCCGCCCGCCTCGCTCGCCGACCTCGGCTGCGGCTCGGGCGTGCTGGCGATCGCCGCGGCCAGGCTCGGCTGGGACCCGATCCTCGGGATCGATCACGAGCTCGCCGCGGTCCAGGCGGCGCGCGAGAACGCGCTGGCCAACAGCGTCGCGCTCCAGATCCGCCACGGTGACCTGCTGCACGGCGGGGCGCCCGTGCCGAGCGCCCCGACCGTCGTGGCCAACCTGCTGCGCCCGCTGCTGGCCCATATCGCGCAGGTCGGCTTCGCCGGCGGTGAACGGCCGCGCGTGCTGATCGTCAGCGGACTGCTGTGCGCCGAGGCCGACGCGATCGCCGCGGCGTTCGCCCGCGAGCAGGGCCTGCGCGAGCAGGCGCGCCGCGAACGCGGCGAGTGGGCCGCGATGACGCTCGTGGCGAGTTGATCGGCGGGCGCGTGCAGGGTCGGCGGGAGGCGGGCGGCACGCGACGGGCACCGCGCGATCGACGGCGTGCCCGCGAGCCGCAGCTGTGGGGTCGCTCGTCCGGCGGGCCGTAGGCTTCACGGCCGCATGACCGCCGACTCGCTGATCATCAACCTCGCTCCGACCGGCATGGTGCCGACGCGGGAGCTGACGCCCCACGTGCCGCTGAGCACGGAGGAGATCCTCGCCGACGTCGAGCGCTGCCGCGCCCACGGGGCGGCGATCGTGCACGTGCACGCGCGCGACGCTGACGGCATGCCGTCCCACCGCGCCGAGCACTTCGCGCCGATCGTCGCCGGCATCCGCGCGATCGACCCGCAGCTCGTGGTCTGCGTGACCTGCAGCGGCCGCTTCGCGCCCGACGTCGAGTCGCGCGCCGAGGTGCTGTCGCTGGAGGGCGACGCCAAGCCGGACATGGCGTCGCTGACGCTCGGCTCCAACAACTTCGTCCGGCAGGCGTCGGTCAACGCCCCCGACACGATCCGCGGGCTCGCCGAGCGCATGCGCGAGCGCGGCATCATGCCCGAGCTGGAGGTGTTCGAGCCGGGGATGGTCGCGTTCGGGCGCCATCTCCTCGACCGGGGGCTGCTCGCGGGACCCTGCTACATCAACGTGCTGCTCGGCAACCCCGGCACCTCGCGGCTGTCCCCCGGCTCGCTCGGCTCCTTCCTCGCCGAGATGCCCGACGACTGGACGTGGGCTGCGGCCGGCATCGGCCGTCACCAGCTTGCGGCCAACGCGATGGCGATCGCCGCCGGCGGGCACGTCCGCGTCGGCCTGGAGGACAACATCTGGTGGGACCGCGCGCGCACGACGCCGGCCACGAACGAGCAGCTGGTGCAGCGCGTCGCGCGGCTCGCCGCCGAGCTCGAACGGCCGCTCGCGACGCCAGCCGAGGTGCGCGCCCGGCTCGGTCTGCCGTGCCGCTGATCGTGCGCTTGCGGGGTCCCGAGCGCGTGACCGACACGCCGACGCTCGAGGCGATCTACCGCCTCCGTGCGGCCGTCTGGCGCGAGACCGGGGACATCGCGCTGGCCGCGTTCGCCGACGGCCTCTGGAGCGACGAGCACGACGCGGCCAGCCTGCACTGGGTGATCCGCGACGGCGACGCGCTCGTCGCCGCGGCGCGCCTGAGCCTGCACGAGCGGCTCGCCGACGTGCCGGAGGCCGAGGAGTACGCGGCGCTCGGGCTGGCGCTGGAGGGCCGGATCGCGGCGCCGGCCCGCGTCGTCGTCGCCGCCGTGGCGCGCCGTCACGGCCTCGCCTCGCAGCTGCTCGACGCCCAGGACGAGGCCGCCCGCGCCGCCGGCTGCGCCTATGCGGTGCGCCAGTCCTCGCCCGCCATGAGCCGGCTGCTCGCGCGCCGCGGCTGGCGCGACGTCGGCCCGGCCGGGTGCGACGAGCGCTTCCCCGGCGTCGGCTTCGAGGTGATGGTCCTGGAGCTCGCGACGTGATGGCGGCCACCGGGGCACCACCCAGGCTCCTGCTGGCCGTCGGGGCTCCCGACGGCATGAGCGCCGCGGCGGCCACGAAGCTCTTCGACGCGGGCCGGCTGCCTGGGATCAGCGGCATCTGCTCGTCGCTGATCCCGTGGCTGGTCGCGCGCGGGCACTCGTTCAACGTCACGCTGTTCGGGTCCGGGCGCCCGCTGAGCGCCGAGAACGCCCGGCGGTCGCGCGAGCAGACCGGTGGCGACGTGCTCGTGAACATGATCTGCGAACCACAGCAGCAGAGCATCGCGCTCGACCAGGTGGCGCGCTACGAGCTGGCGACGCAGCTGCCGGTGGTCAACGCGTCTGGGGTCGTGAAGGCCACGACACGGCCGCTGATCGCGCAGCGCCTGGCGCATCAGGACGGGGTCCGGGTGCCGCACTGCACGCTTTGGCGGACCGGTGGACCGGCGTTGACGGAGCACATCGAGCGCCACGGCCACGACTACCCGCTGCTGCTGCGGCCACTCGGTCAGCACGGCAGCGTGGGCCTCGTGCGGGTCGACGATCCCGCGGCGACCACGGCTGCCGCGGCGACGCTGCCGGCCTGCACCGTGACCGACTTCGTCGACTTTCGCTCCGCGGACGGGCTGTGGCGCAAGCACCGCATCGTCTACTCGGGCGACCGCCTGTTCCGGCGCCATGTGCTCATCGACCGCGAGTGGAACATCACCCGTGCCGCGCGCCGGTTCATGCGCGACCGTCCGGACCTCGTCGCCGAGGAGCAGGCCTGGATCAAGCTCCCGCTGACGCTGGAGCGCGGTTCGGTCGAAGCGCGCATCCTGCACCAGTTCCGCGCGCTGCAGCTCGACTTCGGCGTCATCGACTTCGCGCTGTCCGCCGAGGGCGACCTCGTCGTCTTCGAGATCAACGCCTGCGTGCAGATCACCAACCGCGTCGACGCCCAGGCGGCGGGCGACCGGCGCTACTTCGAGGCCAACAACGAGGAGATCCTCAGCGCGCTGCTGCAGGCGATCTGCGAGCGCGCGCCCGCGCGCTGATCGGGTCCGAGCTGACAGGTGTGCCGGCCCGCACTCGCCGGCGGAGACCGAACCTTTGTCCAGGCGGCGCAACTCGGGCCCGTTCGCGCGCGTTATTGTCGATGTATGCCGCGCTCTGTCCTTCTCCTCACGCTCGTTCTCGTGGTTGGGGCCGCGACGGCGGGGCTGGCCATGCCCGCCGGGGCCCAGCAGGGGCCGCCGCCCGCCACCCCGGACCCGAGCATCGCCGACGGCGGCGCGCAGCGCGCGCTCGACCGAGCGCGCGCGCGCTGGAAGCGCCTGAAGATCCGCAGCTACGACTTCCAGGTCCGGCAGGTCTGCTTCTGCCCGGACACCGACTGGGTGACGATCCGGGTCCGCCGGGGGAGCCCCTCGAAGGGCTCGCGGAAGAAGGCCCGCGCGCTGGCGAGCGTGCCGCGGTTGTTTCGCCAGATCCAGCTGGCGATCGACCGTCCGGTACACCGACTGAACTTGCGCTACGGCGCCCGCGGCGTCCCCGTTACGGTGTTCACCGACCCGATCGAGTACGCCGTCGACGACGAGGGCGGGTACGACGTGCGCCGTTTCAAGCGCCGCGGACGCAACTGAGCGTCCCGCGATGAAGCTCCCCGTCCTGCTCCTGCTGCTCACGCTCGCCGTCGGCGCGGCCGCCGGCGCCGCCGGGGCCGGAGCCGGGGCGCCCGAGCCGCAGATCCCGCCCGATTCGATCGGGGAGCCGCCCAACCCGACCGATCCGCGGATCGCAGACGGCAGCGCCGCGAAGGCGCTCAACCGGGCGCGCGCGAAATGGAAGCGGGCGAAGCTGCGCTCCTACGACATGGAGGCGCGACGCTCGTGCTTCTGCCCCACGACGGGCTGGCACAAGGTCAAGGTCCGCGACAACCAGACGCGCCGGCCGCACTCCGACGTCGAGGAGATCGCCACCGTGCCGCGCCTGTTTCGCGTCATCCGCCTGGCGATCAAGGCCAAGGCGCACCGGCTGACCGTCAGCTACGGGCGCTATGGGGTTCCCAAGAAGATCTCGATCGACCGCGTCGAGAACGTCATCGACGAGGAGCAGTACTTCAGCATTCGCCGCTTCAAACGACGCTGACGCAGCTAGATCGAGATCCGCACGCAGACGACCCTCGACGCCTGAGGGTGAAGGGATTCGATCGCGTACGGGCGATCGGCGACTGCGCGGTCGGGCGCGACGGGGAGCTCACGGACGCGGCGGCTGCGGGCGCCGCTGCGGGAGATCCTCGGAACCAACGCCGACGCCATCCGCGACCGGCGTATCCTGGAGGGCAGATGAAGCTGGTCGAAACGGTCAAGCAGGATCTCGTCTCCGCGATGCGCGCCGGCGAGAAGGATCGTGTCGGCGCGCTCCGGCTCGTGCTCAGCGAGCTGCAGAAGGCGGCCAAGGAGGGCAACGACGACGAGCTCACCGTCTTGCGCCGCGAGCGCAAGCGCCGCTTGGAGTCCGCGAGCGCGTTTCGCGACGCCGGCCGCAGCGAGCTGGCCGAGGGCGAGGAGGCCGAGGCTCGGCTGATCGAGGCCTACCTGCCCGCCGAGCTGTCAGACGACGCGTTGCGGGCGATCGTCGCGGCGGCCGTCGCGGAGATCGGCGCCCAGTCGCCCAAGGACATGGGCCTCGTCATGAAGGCGGCCATGCCGGCCGTCGACGGCCGCGCCGACGGCAAGCGCGTCTCCGCGCTCGTCCGCGAAGCGCTGGGCGCTGGGCATTGATGCGGTTGCCGACGCGGCGCACCGGGGAGGCCCGACAGCACTGATGCGCACCCAGATCGAGCTCTCAAACCAGGCCGCGACCGAGCTCGCCGGCAGCGGCGACGCGGTGTTGCGCGCGCTCGAGGGCCACGTCGCGTGCGACCTGTTCCTGCGCGGCAACGTCGTCACGCTCGACGGCGAGCCGCAGGCGGTCGAGGCGGCCGCCACGGTCGTGCGCGAGCTCGTCGAGCTGATCGAGCAGGGCCACGACATCGCGCCCGGCACGATCGCTGCCGTCACCGGCGCGCTGGACGCCCACCGCTCGCCGGCGGAGATCCTCGAGGACGTCGTCTGGAAGCACCGCTCCACGCAGATCGCGCCGAAGACCGTCAACCAGAAGCGCTACGTCGACTCGATCCGCG
>JBBSQG010000101.1:0-8664 GCA_038258125.1 Solirubrobacterales bacterium | reverse complement strand
GGCCGTCGGCAACGGCGGCGGTGGCGGCTCGCGGCCCCCCCGCGATCGCGGACCGCGCGGTGGCGGCGACCGCGGCGGCGATCGCGGCCGGCGCGGCTGCGGCCGCCCGCGTCACGGGGAGTCGCCCAGTACGTGGCAGAACCACGCCTGACGGTCCTGGACTCCGGCGTCCGGGTCGTGACGGAGGCGATGCCCACCGTCCGATCCGTGACGCTCGGGTTCTGGATCGCCACGGGCTCGGTCGCCGAGACCGAGCCCGAGGCGGGGCTGTCGCACCTCGTCGAGCACATGCTGTTCCGGGGCACGGACCGCTTCGGCTCGCTGGAGATCGACCAGATCTTCGACGCGATGGGCGCCGAGCTGAACGCCGGCACGGGCAAGGAGTCCACCTCGGTCTACGCCCGCGTCATCGACGACCACCTGCCGCAGGCATTTGACATCGTCGGCGACATGGTCTGGCACCCGCGGATCGAGGAGGCCGACCTCGCCAACGAGCGCGAGATCGTGCTCGAGGAGATCGCGATGTACGAGGACGACCCCCAGGATCGCGTCTTCGACGTGCTCGGCGAGGCGGTCTTCGGCGACCATCCGCTCGGCCGCCCGGTGATCGGCCGCGCGGACGTCATCGCCGGCACGACGGCCGCGGGCATGCATGCCTTTCACGCCGCGCACTACGCGCCCGGCGACGTCGTCATCGCTGCCGCCGGCTCGCTGGAGCACGACGCGGTCGTCGAGCTCGCGCGCGGCCTCGACGTGCCGCAGCGGCCGTCGCCGCCGCTGCCGCCGCCGGTCCTCCAGCCGCTGGCGCCGCATCTGCGGTTCCTCAAGAAGGACACCGAGCAGTACCACATCACGCTCGGCGCGCCGGCCATCGCGCGCGACGACGAGCGCCGCTTCATTCTGCGCGTGCTCGACAACATCCTCGGAGGAACTTCCTCGTCCCGGCTGTTTCAGGAGGTCCGCGAGCTGCGCGGCCTGGCCTACAGCGTCTACTCCTTCCAGTCACTGCACGCCGACAGCGGCCTGATCGGGATCTACCTCGGCACCCGGCCCGACAACGTCGCGCCGGCGCTGCAGGTCGTCGCCGACGAGCTCGTCCGGTTGCGCGCCGACGGCGTCACGGAGGAGGAGCTCGAGCGCTCCAAGGAGAACGTCAAGGGCCGCATCGTGCTCTCGCTGGAGTCGACGGCGTCGCGCATGAGCCGGCTCGGCGCGGCGGTCCTCAGCGGGCTGCCGCTGCTGTCGGTCGACGAGGTCGTGGCGCGAATCGAGTCCGTCACGCTGGCGGAGGTCAACGGGCTGCTGCGCGAGCTGCTGGCGCCCGAGCGGCTCAGCGCGGCCGCGGTCGGTGCCGACGAGGACGTCTTCCGCGCCGCGATCGAGCCACTGCTGGCCCCCGAGCTGCTGCTTGAGGTGACGGCGTGATCCGCGTCGCCGTCGCCGGCGCCGCAGGCCGGATGGGGCAGGCGGTGGTCGCCGCCGTCGAGGGTGCCGAGGACATGACGCTCACCGGCCGCGCCGACCCCGAGCTGGGCGCGACACTCGCCGAGGTGCTCGGCGACGCCGACGTCGTGGTGGACTTCACGCGCCCCGACACGGCGCTGGCCAACGCGCTGCAGTGCGTGCAGGCCGGCGTCCACGTCGTGATCGGCACGACGGGCTTTGACATCGAGCCGCTGCGCGCAATCCGTTCGGACCCACGCGCCGCCCGACCACCCGCCAACGTCTTCATCGCGCCGAACTTCGCGATCAGCGCCGTGCTCATGATGCGCTTCGCCGCCGAGGCCTCGCGACACATGGCGAAGGCCGAGATCATCGAGCTGCACCACGACGGCAAGCTCGACGCGCCGTCGGGGACGGCGGCACGGACGGCGGCGCTGATGGACGGCGAGGTGCCGATCCATTCCGTCCGCCTGCCCGGGCTCGTCGCCCACCAGGAGGTCATCCTCGGAGACGTCGGCCAGTCGCTGACGATCCGCCAGGACTCCTACGCGCGCGAGTCGTTCATGCCTGGTGTCCTCCTTGCCGTGCGCCGCGTCGGCGAGCTGGACACGTCGCCGTTGATCGGCCTCGAGCACCTGCTGTTCAGATGACGCCACCGGCCGGCGTCACGGTCGCGGTCACCGACCATGCAGTCGAGCGCTTCCGCCAGCGCGTCGGCTCGCGCCAGGGCGGCTTCGACATCAAGCCGGAGATCGCCGGCCGCGTCAGCGAGGCGTGGTCGGCGGGGCGGGTGACCCAGACGCCGCCGCCCGGGGCCGACGAGATCGCCGCGCGGGGCACGCTCTACGTCCGCGACCTCGTCGATCGCGGCGTGATCTTCGTCTGCCGCCACGACCGCGCGTCGCGCGAGCTGCTCGTCGTGACGCTGTGGGAGGACGAGCGCTACGGCGCGCCGCGCGTGGACCGTCGCTTCACCGACGTGCTGAAGGAGACCGACGCCGCGCTCGTCGACCCGGGGCGGCGCTGGCGCGAGCGCCGCGACACGTAGGACGCCGGACATGGACCCGGTCGTGTTCGCGATCCCGCTCGGGATCGCCATCGGGCTCGTCGTCGGCGCGATTGGGGGCGGGGGAGGCGTGCTCGCGCTGCCGGCGCTCGTGTACCTGCTCGGCGAGGCGGTCGGTCCGGCCACGAGTGCTTCGCTCGTCGTCGTGGCGGTCGCGGCGGGGGTCGGCGCCAGTGCGCTCGCCGCCCGCGGCCACGTCTGCTGGCGGGTCGCGCTGACGTTCGTGGTCCCGGCAGCGGCGGGCTCGCTGATCGGGACGCTGGGCAGCCGCGAGGTCAGCCCCGAGTTGCTGATCGCGTCGTTCGTGCCGGTGATGCTCGTCGCCTCGCGGGCGACATGGCAGCGCGCGGCGCAGGTCTCCAGCGACGAGCTCGGCAGCTGCCCGCCCGCGCGACCGGCCCGGATCGTCGTCGCCGGCCTCGGCGTTGGCCTGTTGACGGGCTTCTTCGGCGTTGGCGGCGGGTTCATGATCGTCCCCGTGCTGTGCCTGTGGTTCGGGTTCAGCTTCCGTCGCGCGGTGGCTACGTCGCTCGTGATCCTCGTGCTCACCGGCCTGGCGGCGCTCGCCGCGCACCTCGTGGTCGGCGCCGAGCTCGACGTGCCGGTCACGGTGGCGCTTGCGCTGTCGACGGCCGTCGGGGCGCTGCTCGGCTCGGTGTACGCCCAGCGCGTCCCGCAGGCTGTGCTCGGCCGGGGCTTCGCGCTCGTCGTCGGCGGGCTGGCGCTGTTCCTGCTCGCCGACGTGCTGCTGCTGGGCGGGCCGCCGGCCGGATGAGGCGCGGTCGGGTCAGGCGCCGGCGGCTGACGGGCCGCCGCCGCGCTCGTCGAGCAGCGTCAGCAGCCCGCGCGTGTTCGCGCGGATCTGCGCGGCCTGATCACGGATCTCTGCCGACAGCTCGCGGATCGCGCTGGTGTGCTCTCGAGACTCCTCGGACATCTCCTCGAGCCTCCGCAGATGGCCGCGCACGATCCGTTCCGCGCGCAAGCTCTGCTGGCGCAGCTCGAAGCGGATGTCCTCGAGGCTCTGGGCGTGGCCGGCCCGCTCGCGCTCGCGCTCGAGCCGGTCCTCCTCGAGGATCTCGTTCGTGCGGGCGACGCGCGCATCGATGCTGCGCAGGAACTCACTGTCGGCCATATGCCGGATTGTGACAGCCTGGCTCAGGCATTCCAACGCGCGTTTGCAACGAGATCGTCACGCCTCTGCGACGAGCTCGCGCAAGCGCGTGTACCGCCGCCGCGCGTCGGTCCGCCCGACCGCCATCGCCAGCGCCGCCCGCTCGCCTACGACGACACAGACCTCCTGTGCCCGCGTGACCGCGGTGTAGACGAGGTTGCGGGTGAGCATGATCTGGTGGCCGCGGAAGACCGGCACGACGATCGCCCGCGCCTGCGAGCCCTGCGCCTTGTGGACGGTCGCGGCGTACGCAAGCCGTAGCGTGTCGAGCGCGTCGACGGGCAGGGATACGCGGCGCCCGTCCTCGCCGCCGAACAGCACGCGCTCGCGCTCGTCGTCGTGGTGCAGCAGCACCCCGCGCTCGCCGTTGAAGAGATCGTGCTCGTAGGAGTTGCGCGTCTGCATGACCTTGTCGCCGACCCGCAGCCCGGTGCCCGCGATGGCCGCCCCGTCGGGGTTCAGGCGCGCGCGCAGCTCGGCGTTGAGCGCATCGATGCCGAGCGGCCCCTTGTGCATCGGCGCGAGCACCTGCACGTCGGCTGCCGGGTCGAGGCCGTAGTGCGACGGCAGCCGCGTCGAGGCGAGCTCGCAGACCTCGGCGAAGATCTCCGCCGCGCCGTCGCGGACGATCCAGAAGAAATCGCGCACGTCGCCCTCGGCAGCCGTCGTGTCGGGCAGCTCGCCGGCGTTGATCGCGTGCGCGGCGCGGACGATCAGCGACCGGGCGGCCTGGCGGAAGACCTCGGTCAGCCGCGTCGCGGGCACAGCTGTGAGGTCGCCCGGCGAGCCCGCGACGTCGAGCAGATCCTCCAGCACGCGGCCCGGGCCGACCGGGGCGAGCTGGTCGACGTCGCCGACCAGCAGGACGTGCGTGCGCGGGCCGACCGCTGCCAGCAGCGCCTCGGCGAGATGCACCGACAGCATCGACGCCTCGTCGACGATCAGCACGTCGCAGCCGTCGATCGGGTGCGTGCTGTCGCGCGTGAAGCCCCCCTCCGGCGCCCACTCCAGCAGGCGGTGGATCGTCGTCGCGTCGACGCCGGTCAGCTCGCTGAGCCGCCGCGCCGCCTTGCCGGTCGGGGCACACAGCCGCGCGGAGCGCTTGCCCGCCTTGAGCAGCTCGACGAGCGTGCGCATCGTCGCGCTCTTGCCGGTGCCGGGCCCGCCGGTGAGGATCGAGAGGCGATGCTCGAGCGCCTGCGTCACGCCGCGCCACTGGTCGTCGCTGGGGACGAAGGCGCCACCGGCCGGCCGCCGGACATCCTTGAGCGCGAACGCCGGTTCGCCGTGCAGCAGCCGCCGCACATGGCCGGCGAGCCGCAGCTCGACGGCGTGCAGGCGCGCGTCGGCGACCCGGCCGTCGTCGTCGACGACGACGCGCCCGCGCGCGGCCAGGGCGTCGATCGGCTCGTCGACGTCGACCGCGCCGCCGAGCAGCCGCGCCGCCCGTGCCGCCAGCTCGGCACGGGGGAGGTGGCAGTGCCCGTCGGCCTGCGCCTGGTCGAGTGCGTGCATGACGCCGGCGGCGAGCCGGTCGGGCGCGTCGAGCGGCGTGTCGAGCGCTCGCGCGAGCGCGTCGGCGGTCGCGAAGCCGATCCCGTCGAGCTCGCAGATCGCGTACGGCTCGCGCTGTAGGCGGGCGATCGATCCGGCCCCGAAGTGGCGCGCGATCCGCCCGGCCGAGGCGGCATCGACGCCATGCGTATCGAGAAACAGGCGCAGCTCGCGCAGCTCGCGCTGGTCGCGCCACGACTGCACGGCGGCGCCGAGCCGGCGCGCCCCGATTCCGGGCACGCCGCGCAGCACGCCCTCGGGATCGCGGTCGATCGCGGCGATCACCTCGCCGGCGCCGTGACGCTGCACGAGCAGCGCGGCGCCGCGCGGTCCGATGTGCTTGACGGACTCCAGGTAGGAGGCCACGGCCGCGTCGCTGACCGGCTCGAGGATCCGCACGCGCTGCACGGAGAACTGCCAGCCGTGGCGGGGATGACAGCGCCAGCCGCCGCCGGTGGCGATGGACTCGCCCTCGCGGACGTGGCCGAGCGCGCCGACGAGGACGACCGCCTCGCCGTCGTCGCTGACGGCGTCGAGCACGGCGAAGTCACCGTCGTCGACGCTCCAGCGCACACCCATGACCTCGGCGACGAGCTCGCCGGCCGCCGGGTCGCGGGGGGCGTCCTGCTCACGGTCAGACATCGCGACCAGTCTGGCATGAGCCCTTGACGAAGCCGGCGGTCCGGTGTAACTACACCTGTATGAACTACCTCACCGAGGAAGAGTTCGGGATGTGCTGGGAGGTGCGGCGGATGTGCGCCTGCGACCAGCTGCGGCGCGTGACGCGTGGGATCACCCAGGTCTACGACAACGGGGTGGTGGCGAGCGGGCTGAGGATCACACAGCTGCCGATCTTCGTCGGCCTGGGGTCGGAGGGCGATCTGCCGCTCAGCGTCCTGGCCGACCGCCTGGCGCTCGATCGCACGACCCTGACGCGCAACCTCAAGGTGCTCGAGGACCGCGGCCTGATCCGGACCTACGAGCATGAGGACGACGCTCGCGTTCGGATGGTCTCGATGACGCTGGAGGGGTCGGCAATGCTCACCGGGGCGCTTGAGCGCTGGGAGCGGGTGCAGGAGCTCGTCGAGTCGCGCTTCGGCCGCGAGCGGCTGAAGGCGCTCGGCGACGAGCTCTCCGCGCTGTCCCGCGCCGTCGAGGCGTAGCTGAGGCGGCGGGCGCGTCATCGCTTCGCGGCTGGCCGGTGACGCGCGGTGCCTGCGATACCGTGAGGGACCGTGTCCGGCTTCGGAGCCATCCTCACCGCCATCGTCACGCCCTTCGACGAGACGGGCGCGCTCGACGAGCCGGCGTTCGTCGATCTCATGGCGCATCTCGCCGACCACGGCTCCGACGGCTTCGTCGTCTGCGGGACCACCGGCGAGGCGGCGACGCTCGACGACGACGAGCACCTGCGCGTCATCGAGCTGGCCGTCGCGCACAAGCCGGCCGGCACGTCGATCGTCGCGGGCGTGGGGTCCAACGACACCCGTCACGCGCTGCACCTGACCGAGCGCGCCTGCGAGCTCGGCGCCGACGGGCTGCTGTCGGTCAACCCGTATTACAACCGACCCAACCGGCGCGGGATCATCGCCCACTACCGCGAGGTCAGCCGCGCGGCCGACCGGCCGATCGTGCTCTACAACATCCCGCAGCGCACCGGCTCCGATCTGCCCAACGACCTGCTCGCCGAGCTCGCGCAGCTCGACCACATCGAGGGCGTCAAGCAGGCCAACAACGACAGCCTCGCCTCGATCGACGGCCTCTACGTCTACGCGGGCAACGACGAGATCCTCGCCCGGGTGCTCGATATGGGCGAGCCCGGTGGGATCCTCACCACCAGCCACATCGTCGGTCCCGAGCTGCGCCGGATGGTCGACGAGCCCACCGAGCGGGCCGCGATCCACGCGAGCCTCATTCCCGTCTTCACCGCGATGGGCGTTGCGCCCGCCGCGGTCTCGAACAAGGCAGCACTGAACCTGCTCGGCCATGCGGTCGGCACCCCGCGACTGCCTTACGTCGCGGCAGACGAGCCCGAAACCGCCACGATCCGTGCGATGTTGCAGGACCGCGGGCTGCTCGTCGGAGCCACAGCTTGACCGGGCGTCCATCGTCTCTCATCATCGGAGCCATAGTTTGAGCAGCAAGTTACGCGTCCTCCCGCTCGGCGGCCTGGGCGAGATCGGCAAGAACATGACCGTCGTCGAATACGAGGACCGCATCGTCCTCGTCGATGTCGGCCTGCGGTTCCCAACCGCGGAGATGATGGGCATCGACCTCGTCCTGCCCGACTTCGCGTACCTGCGCGGCCGGGTCTCGGACATCGAGGCGATCGTCGTCACACACGGCCACGAGGATCACCTCGGCTGCCTGCCCTTCCTCCTGCGCGAGCTGGGCACCAACGACGCACCGCCGGTCTACGGCGGCCCGCTGACGATGGCGATGGCGCGCTCCAAGCTCGACGAGCACAAGCTCTCGCGCGACGTCCACGTCGAGGACATCAAGGACGGCGAGGTCATCGAGGCCGGCCCGTTCGACGTGGAGCTGATCCACATGACGCACTCGATCCCCGACGCGAGCGCGGTGGCGCTGAAGACCGAGCTGGGCACGATCCTCGTCACCGGCGACTACAAGTTCGACCAGACGCCGGTCGATGGCCGGCCGGCCGACGTCTCGCGCCTGGCCGAGCTGGGCCGCGACGGGCTGCTGCTGCTGTGCGGCGACTCGACGAACGCCGACCGACCCGGCTTCGCTCCGAGCGAGAAGATCGCCGGGCCGAACCTGCTCGACGTCTTCAGCCGCGCCAAGGGGCGCATCGTCGTCACGTCGTTCGCGTCGAACATCCACCGCGTCCAACAGGTCGTCGACGCTGCCTCGGCGCTCGGCCGCAAGGTCGTCCTCGTCGGGCGCTCGATGCGCAAGAACACGAACATCGGGCGCACGCTCGGGCACATCAACATGCCCGACGGCATCGTCATCGGGCCGCGCGAGATGTCCAACTATCCCGACCACAAGATCGTCGTCATCTCGACGGGATCGCAGGGCGAGCCGCTCAGCGCGCTGCGCCGGATGGCCCATCGCGACCACCCGCAGGTCGAGCTGCACGCCGGCGACACGGTCGTCTTCAGCGCGACTCCGATCCCCGGCAACGAGCGCGCGGTCAACGACACGATCGACCGCCTTTACCACATCGGGTGCGACGTCATCACGACGAAGGACGCGCCGATTCACGCCTCCGGCCACGGCTATCAGGAGGAGATCAAGCTCATGCTCAACCTGACCAAGCCGCGCTACGTGATGCCGTTCCACGGCGACTTCAAGCGCATCCACCTGCACAGCAAGCTCGCCGAGTCGGTCGGCGTCAGCCCGGAGAACATCTTCAGGGGCGAGAACGGCCTGCCGCTGGAGCTGGACGCCAAGGGCGCGCGCT
>JBBSQG010000100.1:0-8747 GCA_038258125.1 Solirubrobacterales bacterium | reverse complement strand
GATCAGTTCGGCCAGGCGCGTCGCCTCGGGCAGGCCGTCGGGGTCGGCGTACAGGCCGAAGTAGAGCTGGCCTTCGTAGGGCAGCATCCCGATCGACAGCGTCTGGTCGACGGCCATCGGGATCACCGGGTACAGCTCGTCGAGTCGCATCCCGTGCATGTGCAGCGCGCCCGGCGGCCCCGGCACGCTGGAGATCGTCAGGTTGAAGCGGCCCGGTGCGATCGCGCGCAGGACCGGCGCACGCAGCGGGCTTGGCAATAAACCGAAACCGGAGATCAGCGTCTGCGCGCCGTGCGGCCGCGCGCCCTCCTTGAAGCGCGCGGTCTGGCGCGCCACCCGCTCCAGACGCGCGCCCGGCGACGCGAGGTCCAGCGGCAGCCAGACCGATGTCATCGAGACGCGGTTGCCGAGCGTCATCGCGTCGGCCGCGCGGCGCATGTTCACCGGCACCATCGCCTTCAGCGGCGCCGGGGCGCGACCATGCTCGAGCGCCAGCGCGCGCAGCGCACCTGCGATCGCGGCGAGTCCGACGTCGTTGCGGGTGCCGGGTGCGCCGCGGCTGACGGCGCGCACGTCGTCGAGCGCGACGCGGTGCTGGACGAGCGTGCGCCGCGGCCCGACCGTGCGGTTGAGGCCGGAGGCGGGCGCATGGGGCAGCAGATCCTCAGAGAGCGAGGCGACGAGCCGGCCGGCGTCTCGCAGCGCGTAGCCGGCGACGGCGCGCGGGTGGGTGGCGGCGTGCACGACGTCGCGTGCGGCGCGCGAGGTCATCTCCGCGCCGTGGACGAGCGGGTCCAGCGCGCGCTGCAGCGGCGTCGGCGGCGCCTCGGCCTGCCACGGCGCGACGGCGGGATCGGCGCCGCTGCCCGCGTCGCCGTCGATGTCGATCGTCAGCAGCGCGATCTGCAGCGCGGCGGCGCCGTCGGCCATCGCGTGGTGCACGCGGCCGACGACGGCGAAGCGCCCATCGGCCAGCCGCGGCACGACGTGCAGCTGCCACAGCGGCCGGCGGCGATCGAGCGGAGTGGAGAGCAGCTCGTCTCGCAGCGCCGCGAAGCGCTGCGGCTCGACCGGGTCATCGGGTTTGGTGAGCGCCACGACGTGGGCGGCGACGTCGAAGGTCTCGTCATCGACCCAGCGCGGCTCGGCGAGCCCGAGCGGGGCCGACAGCAGGCGCTGGCGGCAGCGCGGCACCCAGCCCAGGCGGGCTGTGACGCGGGCGCGGATGTCCTCGATGCTCGGCGCAGCGCCACCATTGGGTGGTGAGAAGACCGCGCTCCAGGCGACGTGCATGTGCGCCTGGGCGGATTCCAGCTGCAGGAACGACGCGTCGACGGGTGACAGCCGCTCGCCGTGGCCATTGGTGGGCATCGTGCGACCTTCCCGCCTCGCGCGCGGCATCTGAAGCGTTTCCCCCTGAGGGGCGGGGGGTCGCCCCCCGATCGGGGGGTCGCCGCAACGCAAACGAGGCCGGGCGCTCAGCGCCCGGCCTCGTGAAACTGCGATGTCGCGTTACGCCACTACTGCGTGATGCCCATCCGCTTCAGCGCGGCCGCCGCGTGCGCCGAGATCTCGCCGGTCACCGGGACCTTGCTGCCGTCGCCGCCACCGGTTCCGGCGAAGCCGGACGGCCACGAGGTGGGCGCGAACTTCGGGGGCGTGGCGTAGCCACCGGTCGGCGCTCCGGGCGGCGGGACCCGCTCGTCCGGCGCGCAGTACAGCGTGACGTCACCACCAACAAACCTTGCCAGCACCTTGAACCTCCGTCGTAAGAATGCGTTGAACGTGTCCTTCGGTCCGCCCTCCCCCCGAGGACGGGAGCCGATCCTCGCGCGCCGCCCTCAGTGCGGCCACAGGCGGATGGCGCGCAAGCCCTGCTTTCTCTGCTAGCTCGCGAGAATACAAGACGGAGCGCCGATCCGACAAGTGGTTCTCGGGGGTTATCCGCACCCCGCTCTCGTGGCCGGTCGCGGGCTCGACGAATGTCGGCGTGTCGTGCCCTTGAGGGAGCGGCGCCAGCTGCCGATGCAGCTCGTGATGTCTACCCGCAGCGAACGCGACCAGCTGGCCCGAGAGCTCGAGGCGGCCCGTAAGCGCATCGCCGACCTCGAGTCGGCGCTCGTGCGCCGCGGCCGCGACACGCTGACCGCCGTGCTGCGCATCGAGGCGTTTCGCGAGCAGCTCGTCGAGGAGCTGCAGCGCGCGCACCGCCGCGGCCTGCAAGGTGCGCTCGTCGTGCTGCAGGTCGACCGCCTCGCCGACGTCCATCGCGACCACGGCTTCGCCGTCGGCGACGCGCTGCTCAGCGCCCTCGTGGACGCGCTGCGCGCCGGCACGCGCGCCGAGGACGTCATCGGGCGCACCGGCGACGACCGCTTCGTCCTGCTGCTGCGCGAGGCCGGCGAGGGCGCGACGAGCGCGTGCGTCGGGCGGCTGCTCGGCGACCTGCAGGTGGTCGAGGTGGGCCCGGTCAAGGGCATCTCGACCTCGGCCGGCGTCGCCCTGTTCGGTCCCGACGACAGCGACCCGGTGGCGCTGTTCGACAGCGCCGGCCGTGCGCTGGCCGACGCCCAGGCGGCCGGCGGCGGGCGCGCGGTCATCGCCACAGAGGACGGCGACAGCCTCGGCGTCAGCGCGGAGCTGCACCGCCGCGATGCCGTCGAGGCGCTGGCGATCGCGCTGCTCGAGCGCGACCGCTACACCGGCGAGCACTCCGAGTCGGTCGTCGAGATGGCGGTCGGCGTCGCCCGCGGCCTCGGGCTCTCGTCGTCGCAGGTCGAGGACGTCCGTGCCGCGGCGCTGTTGCACGACATCGGCAAGGTCGGGATTCCCGACGCGATCCTCAACAAGCCCGGACCGCTGACGCCAGACGAGCGAACGGTGATGGCTGAGCACCCGGTGATCGGCGAGCGCATCCTGCGCGGGATCGGCGGCTTCGCCCCGGTCGCCGACATCGTCCGCCACGAGCACGAGTCCTATGACGGCTCGGGCTATCCCGATGGGCTGTCGGGCGACAAGATCCCGATCGGCAGCCGCATCATCCTCGCCTGCGACGCCTACCACGCGATGACGAGCGATCGGCCCTACCGCGCGCGCATGTCCAACGCCGACGCCTTCCGCGAGCTGCGCCGCTGCGCCGGCAGCCAGTTTGATCCCAACGTCACCGCCGCGCTCGTCTCGCGCCTGTACCAGGAGCGCGCCGGCCGCCCGCTGCACGCCGTCGCCAAGACGTAGCCCGCCCGCCGCGACGACCGTCGCGCCCGGCTACGCGCGGCCGACCGCCGACCCGTTCGCGCTCGCTCGGGTGCGCGTCGACGGCGCGATGACGGCGACCGGGCTCTCCGCGCTCGATGCCCACCTCACGCGGCTGCTGCCGGGCGCGGATTCAGGCTGAGGTCAGCCGGTGCGCACGGCGTAGCGCAGCCGCTGGGTGGCGCCCTGCGGTGCGCTGATCCACACGACCGCGTGACGGGGTTGAACGCCGCCCGCGGGTCGCGGGCACGCGCCGGCGGGCTGACGAGCTCGGGCGCCCCGAACAGGATGCGCCGGCGGGCCGCCAGCCGGCGAAGACCTCATCGGTCGTCTGGTTGTCGCCCGGCTCGGGCAGCGTCGCGGCGACGACGAGCGCGTTGCCCTGATCGTCGACCGCCACGTCGCCGACCGCCGCGCTCGGTGCGAGCTGCTGCGGCGCCGCGAAGCGAGCCGAGCCGCCGGTCGCCGTCGCGACGCGCGCCGGATAGAGGTGCGGGAAGCTCGTGTAGATGTCGGGCATCGTCTCCGAGCGCATCCAGCTGGCCGTTCAGCGGGCCGCCGGACCATTGCCGGCATCGTGCCACGTCTCGACCGGGGGTACGACCCCGCGCCGCACGTGTGGCCGCAGGTCAGACGGGCCGTGCCGTCGGGCGCACCGCGGGCTTCACCTGGCCGGGGCTCGTCGTGAAGTTCACGTGATGGCGCTCGCGCGAGCTGCCGGGGTACGTCCGGCGCGCGGAGTAGCTGAGCTTCGCCAGCACGACGAGCAGCCCGTCGGAGTCGGTCACGTCCAGCCCCAGCTCCCACCACTGCAGCTGGGCGCCGACGCCGCGCGCCCCGAACTTCACGCCGTCTGAGCGGCACTCGTGGCTGGACTGCCCCGGTGGGTTGGCGGGGTTGCAGTTGCCGCCACACTGCGCCGGGCAGCGGCCGCCGAGCGCCTGGGCCTTCTGAAAGCAATCGCACAGCGCCGCCTGCGAGCGCTTGCCGAAGTGCTCGGCCACGCCGGGGCGGCGGTCAGAGCTCGTGAGCGTCCCGTTCCAGCCGTGCTCGCGGGCGCGCAGCAGCGCCTTGGCGAGGCCCCAGAAGGTGGGCGTGCCGTCGAAGGCGATCGTGCGCTCGTGCAGCGTGCGCCCGCGCCGGCGGGCGCTCTGGAGCTGGTTGGCCGCGCGCGACTTCGGGTCGGCGACGATGCGCTGGGCCCCGGCGCCGATGACCGGCGCCGCCAGCGTCGTCTGGTTCAGGCCCAGCGCGTAGCCGATCGCCTCAAACGCGAATCGCGTCGTCGGACCGAGCACACCGTCGACGAGCAGCGGCGGGTAGAAGAGCGGCTCGGCACGCTTGTTGAGCGCCTGCTGGAGCGCCGTGACGGCTTGTCCGGTGTCACCGCGTTTCAGCGGCCGATTGGGTGCACGGCGTATTGCAGGGTGCGCGACGGCGGTTGCCATCAGTCCCACCTCCTCGAGTGCTGGTCAGCGCCGCAGCGACGGCGCGAATGTGTGTGCGCTCAGGATCGGCGGCGCGCGGGCCGCCGTCGTCACCCCCCGTGGGGAGCGCGTTCACACCACCGCGCCGCGCTCAGGCCGGTGGCGACTCGGCGAGCGTGCGGGCCGTCTCGCGCACGAGCTGGCGCGCATCCTCCGCATCGGTGAAGCGGTGCCCGAAGCGCTCGCTCACAGCGGCCTCGAGGTCGAGCAGGCTGCGGCTGCCGTCCATCGCCTCAAGCACCCAGGCAACGACCTCGCCCTGCAGCGTGGTCCTCGGTCCATCGTCGCCCCCGGGACCGAGCGTCCGCGGCGGTCTGGGGAAACCGTCGATCGTGCTCTGGTCATGGGCGACACGCGTCGCGCCGTCGCGCCGGACCTCGGTGCGCCAGCGCCACACCGAGCCCTCCTGCGAGGACTCGATCCGCATCGCGATCTCGTCGCCGGGCACCACTGCGATCGACGAGGGCAGGGGAAAGAACGCGTGCGCCCAGCTCGAGGAGACCGACGGCGGCGCGTTGTCGAGCACGACCGCCGCCGTCAGCCGGCACGAGAACCAGCCGCAGATGCCGTGCATCGCGCCCGACCGGGCGGCGGTGACCGTGACCGCGGCGTTGAAGTCCGTCGCGGCCGACTCGTCGAGCTCGGTGCTCACCAGAAGAGCGGGCGGGCCGAGGAAGTCGGTGGCGTTCAGATGTGGCATCTGCACGTTGTGGACCTGGCAATGCCGGATCGGGCGGAAGTCGATCCCGTGGCGATCGCGCGGGCGGTCGTGCAGCATCTCGTAGACGCGGCCGGTCTGGACGGCGGCGACATGGAGGTCGACACCGGCCGGGATGCTGCACGCGCCGGGCTTGAGGAACCGCCGGCGCGCGTCGGCGAGGAAGCCGACCATGCCCTCGCCAACGCCGAAGTTCCACAGCGTCTCTGAGATCAGCACATCGGCCCGTTCGGGCAGCTCGACGCGGTAGGAGCGGTCGTTGAAGAACTCGACCCGGTCGTCGAAGCCGTTGAGGTTCGCGAGCTCACGCGCGAGGTTGACCACCGGCCCCTCCTCGATCGCGAACACGCGCGCCGCTCCTGCCTGGCAGGCGAAGTAGGCGAGCAGACCGGTGCCGGTCCCGACGTCGACGACGATGTCGCCGGGCCGCACGACCTCGTGGATCGCCTCGCGCAGGCGGTCGACGCGGACGGTGTCGGCGAGCAGGCTCGCGTGGTAGTGCAGCAGGCCGACGTCGTTGAACCAGGTCACGGAGCGTGCAACCTATTGGGCCGACTGCGGTCCCGGCGCCCGGAGCGCCGGGATGAGCGGTCTGCGGCGCATTGGGGGCGTTCAGGCCCGGAATGCGCGGTGCGCAGCGCGAGGCGACCGTAGACTCGCTCGACCGTGCGGATCTCGATCGCCTGCGTGTGGACGCTCGTCGCCGTCGTTGCCACGGGTTGCGGCAGTGGGGAGCCGCCGGACACGGCGGCTCGCGCCGACGGCGCCGCGCAGACCTCGCCGAAGTCGGCAACTCAGCGCGCCGCCGACGAACGCGACATCGAGGTCGATCGCGTCAACGCGCAGCTCGAGCGTGCGGCCAAGGCGAAGGACCGTTCCGGCGTGGTGCAGGCCCAGCGGCGGCTCGACGCGCTCGCGAGCGCCGAGCGCGGGCAACGCAGCGATGAGGAGCCCGAGCCCGACCCGGATCCATACCAGGCCGTACTCCAGGACTTCGGCTTCAAGCAGGGACCGCTGTACGTCCAGCAGATCGATACGAGCGGAGGCGATCGCCGCGCGTACGTCGCCGTGATCGCCGCGCAGTTCTGCCTGAGTACGCCCGAGGCCCGCCTGGATGCGTCACGGGCTGTCTACGCGCCGCTGGATCGGCGCATGCGCGCGGCGCACATCAAGAACTTCGAGTTCGTCGTCGTGCCGGCGAGCGAGACCGAGAAGAAGCTCGCCGACGCGCTGGCGATCGGCCGCGGCGGACAGCTACGCCTGACCGCGCGCGGCCGAGCCTGCTGAGCCGCCCAGCTGGGCGGTCAGCGGGTACGGCGCAGCGGATGTGTCCACCCGAGGCTCCAGGGGGCCTAGGATGTGCGCCGTGAGAGCTGAGCCCAACCGCGACACGCAGCGCACGCGTGCGGAGGTCCTCGCCGATGAGCTCGAGCGCAAGGGCGCTCCTGAGTGGGGCGAGGGCAACGAGCCGACGATGATCGACTTCCTCAAGGCGGCGGCCAGGGCCGTGAAGTACCTCAGGCACCTGGAACCCTGACCGCACCGAGCCGATCCTCGACGGCCGCTGCGGCCATACCCGGAGATGATGACCACACGGATCGCCGGAGCCGGTCGCGCCACACGGCCGGTACGCCCTCAAGTCCTGGCTCGGCACGGTCGACGGGACCGTGCGAATGGATGTGATGTGCCCCGGTTAGCCCCAAGCGCAGCCTCGCCGAGCTCGCCGCAGCGACGTTCCTCGAAGATCGGTGCGGCGCGGCGGAGGGTTCCATGCGCGACGCCATCGGGTCAGGACGCTCTGCTCGCCGGCATGCCGTGCAGGACATCCTCGGCTTCGGTCGCGAAGACGTGCAGACCCAGACGTTGGGAGATCTCCTGGCAGACCCCGACGCCGCGGATGCTGTTGCCATAGGAATCCAGGCCGGGGGAGAAGACCGCGAAGCCGAGCTTGCCGGGAATGACGCACATGATCGCTCCGCTGACGCCGCTCTTGGCGGGGACGCCTACCTCGTAGGCCCACTCGCCCGCGAAGTCATACATACCGCACGTGTACATGACACTGAGGACGTCGCGCACGCGCGGACGTGGTAAGCAGACGCGTCCTGACAGCGGGTTGACGCCGCCGTTGGCCAGCGTCGCGGCCATCACGGCGAGCTCGACGCAGGTGACCTTCACCGAGCACAGACTCAGGTAGAGATTCAGGGTGGCTTCGACGTCACCCTTGATCATGCCCCGCGAGCGCATGAGGTAGGCCGTGGCCCGGTTGCGGTCGGCGTCTGACAGCTCGAGTGCGAGGATTCGCTCGTCGACCTCCAGCCGGTCGCTGCCCGCATACTCGCGCAGGCTGCCGATCATGCGCTGCGCCTTCTCGGTGGCGTCGGCACCGATCACGAGGTCGCTGGTCACGAGCGCGCCCGCATTGACCATCGCGTTGTACGGACGGTTGTGTCGCTCGTCGAAGACGATCGAGTGAAACGCGTCGCCGCTGGGTTCGACGCCGACGCGCTCAAGGACGCGCTCGCGGCCGTGGTCCTCCAGGGCAAGCCCGTAGGCGAAGACCTTGGACAGCGACTGCAGCGCGAACGGCGACTCGTCGTCGCCGACGCTCGCGACCTCACCGGTGACCGACGCCAGCGCGATCGCGAAGCGGTCGTGGTTCGCGGGAATCTCCTCGAACGGGCGGTAGCCGCGGCCGGGTTCATAGAACCTGGCGTCGTCGCCGAGCGCGATCTCTCGGTGGCGGTCATGAAGCTCCAGGAGCCGACGGTCGACATCCCGCCCAACATCGCTTTCCGGCGGCATCGCCACACCTCCCAAGTGCTCCGATGGACCTGTTGACCCAGACGTCCGAGTATTCCACCGAAGAAGGCGATGCAGAGCTCCGCCCGGCTCGGAACCCTGCCGCGGGCACGGGGCCGTCCTCGTCTGCCGGGTCCTGTTCTTGGCGGAGAGCATCGCGATCGCTGCTGTCGCAGCCGCCTCCTCGCCCGCGTTCTTCCCGCGCCGCGCAGCGCCACGAGTCGCTACTGAACAGGCGGGTCCTAGACGCTGAACCTCTCGCGTCGCTTCACAATCAGCTGTGAAATGTCACGGAAGCTTCAGCGGATGCGACGCGAGAATTTCAGGACCGTGCGCGGCGCCATCTGGACGGGGCGGCTCGGCACAATGATCGGGCTCGTTCTGATGAGGCGCGGACCTTGCGAGCGCGGACGATGTCGTCGCCGAAGTCAGCGCTGCGTCGGGAGAGATCGGCACTCGCGCGGACGAATCGCAGAGTGGCGCTGATCGTC
>JBBSQG010000099.1:0-8768 GCA_038258125.1 Solirubrobacterales bacterium | reverse complement strand
CGTCGATCGCACCGCGCCAGTGCGTCGCGTGGCTGTCGCCGACGACCGCGATCGTGCGCTCCGCGATCGCGGAGCGGACCCCGAACTGGCAGGTGTAGGGGATCTTGCGCGAGACGATCGAGCATGGCGCGTTGGGCGACAGCACGGCCTCGTCGGGGGGCGGCAGCACGGCGAGGCGCAGGGCGGCGTTGCGGCAGCGATAGGACGGGTTGCGCGAGGCCGCGCCGAAGCAGCGTGGCTCGGCCAGCGGCTTGATCTGGGCGATGACGTTGCCGCCGTCGGGCGACAGGTCGCTGCAGGCCTGCGTCGCGTCGCAGGACCATTCGGTCAGCACCTGCCAGGAATAGCGGCCCTGGCTGAGGTTCACCGCGGCCGGGTCGAAGGTGGCCTGGAACGAGCGCGCGTCCGAGCGCGTGACCCGGGCCGGCACGATCGCGTTGGACGCGGTGCCGCCGAACGGGTCCAGGCGCGCGTACGTCAGCCCGATGCGGTGCTCGGCCGGCTTGCCGTCCTCCTCGCCCTCGTCGCTGATCGGACCGCCGTCGAAGAGGCAGATGCGGGCGCGCGGCGTCGGCAGGTTGCCGTAGAAGAACTTGATGCACAGGGCCCGCCCCCCGATCGGCGAGAGCTGCGACACCTGCCAGTCTCGCGCGGTCGTGACGCGCCACAGCAGCTGCGTTCCGCGCTGGCCGAAGGTGACCGAGCGCAGGTCGAGCGGGCTGTCGATCGCGTCGGCCCGATCGCTGTGCGGCTTGGGGTCGCGGTTGGGCGCGGCGGCGCCCGCCGAGGCGGGCAGGCTGGCGGCGGCGACCACGACGAGGGCGGATGAGAAGACTCTGAGGATGCGTCGGGCGGCGTTCACGGTCCGACATCATGCCCGGTCGGTATGACACCGTGTCGCACCTCGCACAGTTAGCTTTCTCGCGGACCCCCCGAAGGAGTTTGAATGACGCTGTCTAAGAGTCGCCGTTTCGCCCGAGCTTCGATGTTCTTTGCTTGCATCGCCGTCGCGGGGCTGGTCAGTGCCCAGCCGGCGATGACGAAGTCCAAGACGCAGACCTACCGCTGCGGCGACCTCTCCAACAAGAAGACCCCGCGGGGCCTCAAGGGCGGCTACATCACCTCCATCAAGGTGGTCGGGCGCTACTCCAAGAAGTCCAGCGCCTGCCGTTCAGGCACGAGCCTGGTGCTGAACTACTACAAGTGCCGCGCCAAGAAGAAGTCGCTCAAGGCGTCCTGCAACGGCCGCACGATCAACGGGCTGAAGTGCCGCGAGTCTCGCCCCCGGGACTCCCAGACCGACACGGAGATCAACGCGCGGGTGACCTGCAAGAAGGGCTCCAAGAAGATCTACCACAACTACCAGCAGAACCTCAGCTAGGGACGAGCGACGACGCGATCAGCCGGCGGCGGCGAAGCGCACCACGCCGCCGCTGTCGCGCCGCCCGACCACGCGGCCTGCGCTCACGAGCAGGTCGACGTGGCCGAGCACCTCTGACAGCGTGAGGTAGGCCTGCGTGACCGCGACGTTGCCCCACAGGGAATTCGCGATCTCATAGGCCGTCAGCGGGCCGTCGGCGAGCAGCCGGCGGATCTTCTCCGCGCGCCGGGCGTGCATCCGGAAGCGCTCGTCGATCAGCTCGACATGGTCGGTCACCGGTTCGCCATGGCCGGCCAGGATCACGTCGACGTCCTCCATCGCGCGCGTGCGGCGCAGCGAGTCCATGTAGATCTCCAGCGAGTGCGGCCGCTCGGCGGATTCGCCGCCGCCGCCACCGCCACCGCCGCCCGCGACCGTCGCCTCGACCGGGCGCGAGATGAGCGGGTTGGAGGAGATGTGCCCGATCAGGTGGTCGGCGCCGAGCACGATCCGCCGCCGCTCGTCGTGGAAGATCGTGTCCGTCGGCGAGTGGCCGGGACGGTGCAGGACGCGCAGCGTGCGGTCGCGCAGGTGCAGCTGCGAGCCGACCGCCAGCGGCCGGGTGACGGTCGCCGCCGCGCCCCAGCCGCGGTAGCTGTGTGAGACGCCGAGCAGCGCGTAGCGCACGTCCTCGGGGATGCCGTGCTCGGTCATGACCCGCTCGGCGAACGCGTCGTCGGCGTCCATCGCCTCGCCCCAGTGCTCGACCCACGGCGCGAGCAGGTCCAGCGCGGCGACCTCCGCGCCCGAGCGGCGGGCGAGGATCGCCACGAGGCCGAGGTGGTCGATGTGCTGGTGGGAGATGACGATCAGCTCGAGGTCCTCGACGCGGCGCCCGTGCTCGGCCAGCGCGCGCTCCAGCGCGTCCAGCGCCGTGCCGGAGTTCGGGCCGCTGTCGACGAGCGTCAGCGGGTCGTCGTCGATCAGGTACGTGTTCACGCGCCCGATCCGAAACGGCGTCGGGATCGGCATGCAGTGGATGCCGGCGTCGGCGGCCCGCGCGAGCGCGTCGGCGGCCGCGCCCTGCGTCATGACCGGATGATCTCCAGGACCTCGTCGCGGCGGCGCTCCATGTCCTGCATCGAGATGAGCGACTCCAGGCACAGGCGCATGAGCGGCTCGGTGTTCGACGTGCGCACGTTGAAGTGCCAGTCCTCGAAGTCGACCGAGACGCCGTCGAGGTGCCCGATCGTCGCGTCGGCGTACTTCGCCTCGATCGCGGCGAGCTTGGCCGGGCCGTCGTCGACGGTCGAGTTGATCTCGCCGGAGATGAAGTACGTCGCGCGGTAGCGCTCCAGCAGCGTCGAGAGCTTGACGCCCTCGATGCTGAGCAGCTCGAGGATCAACAGCGCCGGGATCGTGCCGCTGTCGGCGCAGTAGAAGTCGCGGAAGTAGTAGTGGCCGGAGACCTCGCCGCCGAACATCGCGCCCTCGTCGCGCATCCGCGTCTTGAAGAACGCATGCCCGACGCGGTTGGGATGCGCCGTGCCGCCGGCGGCGGTGACCGTGTCGGCGACCGCGCGGCTGGCGCGGACGTCGTAGAGGATCGCCTCGCCGGGGCTCTTGCGCAGCAGCGACTCGGCGAGCAGCGCGGTGAGGAAGTCGCCGTCGACGAACGCGCCGGTGTCGTCGATGAAGAAGCAGCGGTCGGCGTCGCCGTCCCAGGCGATCCCGAGGTCGGCGCCCTCCTCGACGACCTTGCGCATGATGAACTCGCGGTTGGAGGGCAGCAGCGGATTGGGCTCGTGGTCGGGGAACTCGCCGTCGGGCGTCCAGAAGGCGGTGATCAGGTCCAGGCCGAGGCCGTCGAGCAGCGGGCCGACCATCGGCCCGGCCATCCCGTTGCCGCCGTCGACCACGACGCGCAGCGGCTTGACTGCGGTCGCGTCGATGAAGTTCAGCGCGTCGGCCTGGAACTTCGCGTAGATCTCGACCATCTCGACACCGCCGTGGGCGGGCGGGGGCGTCTTCGGCGGCAACCCCGCGGCGATCGTGCGCCGGATGTCCTGGATACCGGCGTCGCCACTCAGCGCGATCGCGCCCTCGCGCACGAGCTTGGCGCCGGTGTAGGCCTTCGGGTTGTGCGAGGCGGTGCACATCAGGCCGCCGTCCAGGCCGCGCGAGCCGACGAGCCAGTAGAGCATCTCGCTGCCGATCTGGCCGGCATCGACGACCGTGGCGCCTTCGCACACCATCCCGTCGCGGTAGCGCGCGGCGAGCTCAGGCGCGCTGAGGCGCATGTCTCGGCCCAGGCCGATCCGCAGCTCATCGGTCGGCTTGCCGCCGAGGTCCGACAGCACGTGGGCGAACGCCCGCCCGATCGCCTCGGCGACGTCGCCGTCGATCTGCTCGCCGTACAGCCCGCGGATGTCGTAGGCCTTGAAGATCTCGTCGGGGACCGGCACGGCGGCGAAGGGTAATGCCTGCGCGACCGGGCGTCCCTGCGCCACCGCCTAGAATCCCCACCATGTCCGGGCATTCCAAATGGGCGTCGATCAAGCACAAGAAGGCGGTCGTCGACTCGCGCCGCGGCAAGCTGTTCACGAAGCTCGCGCGCGCGATCACCACCGCGGCGCGTGACGGCGGTGGTGAGCTGGAGGGCAATCCGGCGCTGCAGCTCGCCGTCCAGAAGGCGAAGGACGCCTCGATGCCCAAGGACAACATCGAGCGCGCCATCCTCAAGGGCACCGGCGCGGGCGCCGACGCGGCGCAGATCGAGGACGTCATGTACGAGGGCTACGGGCCCGGTGGCGTCGCGCTGCTGATCGAGGCGATGACCGAGAACCGCAACCGCACCGGCGCTGACGTGCGCCACCTGCTGACCAAGCACGGCGGCAGCCTCGGCGAGCCCGGCTCGGTCGCCTACCTGTTCGACATGCGCGGCCTGATCCTCGTCGATGCCGAGCGCTACACCGAGGACGACCTCATGCCGGCGATCGAGGCCGGGGCGGAGGACATCGCCGACGAGGAGGGCATCTTCGAGGTCACGACCGAGCCGACGGACTTCATCACCGTGCGTGCCGCGCTCGAGGCGGCCGAGATCGAGCTGCAGTCCGCCGAGCTCGCCTGGCTGCCGAAGGCGCGCGTGCCGGTCGCCGAGGACGACGCGGCGAAGCTCATGCGCCTGATCGACGCGCTGGAGGACAACGACGACATCGACGCCGTGCACGCGAACTTCGACATCGACGCCGACGTGCTCGAGCGGGTCGCCGGATAGCGCGTGATCGTGCGGCCGTGCCGCTCGCGCCGCCGGGTCCCCGGGGGACCCCGGCTCACTCCACCCAGGGCCGCGCCTGCTTGACGGCGAGCCTGCTGTCGGCGTCGACCTTGAACTCGACGTCCATCGCGAATCCGGCGTCGGCGCGCTTGCCGTAGATCACCTTGAAGCGCGCCTGGATCGTCTCCAGCAGGTCCGTCAGCCCGGCGATCTGCTCGCCGGTCATCACCGGCCGGCCGCCGGTCGTCAACGTCGAGCGGCGGATGTACTGCGTCTCGTACTCGTCGTGCTCGCCGATCGCCGAGATCAGCAGCTCGTCGGGCGTCGCGTCGGGATCGGGGTTCGTGACGAGCGACTCGCCGACCTGGACGTTGACGTAGAAACCCGGCCAGACGGGGTCGTAGGGGTTCTTCGTGACCGCCACGCCGTTGGCGAGCTCGTCGTCGTAGTTGTGATGCATGAGCACGCCCATCGCGGCGGCGAGGTGGTCGATGCGGTGGAAGTCGCGCTCGTCGTAGGCGCGGAAGTTCCACAGCGAGGCCCACACCTGCTTGACGGACTTGCTCAGGTCGCCCTCGTCGGGCCGGTGCGTGTAGGAGTCATACAGGCCGGCGCCGTTGAAGCCCTCGAGGTCCTCGTTGTTCGTCGAGGAGCGGCAGCGGATCGGAGTTCCGGCGTCAAAGCGCTCCTGCAGCTCGCTGATCGCGGCCGCGTGCTCGGGCGCCAGCTCGGCCTTCTTCATCTTCTTGCGCAGCTTGTCGAGCGCGGCCTCGCGCGCGACGGGATCGGTCTTCAGCGTCTCGTCGCAGATGATGTCGTTGGCGTCGCCGTAGAAGCCGCCGTCGCGCATGAAGCGGTCATAGAAGGAGAACGGGATCGCGTAGCCGTCCGGTGCGACGCCCGCCGGCAGCATCTTGCGCAGCTCGGCGACGTTCGCCGCCTTGGCGCCGACGCGCTCGACGTCGGCGTGGCCGAGCTCGTCGAGGTCGGTGATCGCCGTCAGCGCGAGGTCGCGCGGCGGGCTCTGTGGCTTCTTGGGGCGCACGCGCTCCAGCCAGGCGGTCACCTCTTCGGGGGTGGCGGGCGCGACCGTGAAGTCGTCGGGGCGCACCTCGTAGCGCACGACCTGGCCGAGCAGCGGGACGATCTTCGGGTGCGTCGCCGCCTCGCGGACATAGGCGTTGGGGGTGTCGTTCTGCTTGGCCTTGAGGTTGATGTGCGACAGCGGCGTCTGCGGCGTCGCGCTGATCACGCCGGCCACGTGACCGAGGTCGTTGGGCAGCGAGCTGAAGACGGCGACATCGCGGATCGTCGGCGGGCGCGCGGCGGTCGGGTCGACCGCGCCGAGCACGCCGAAGCCCTCGCCCGGGTTCAGCGCGACGTAGGCGACGCTGGCGAACAGCTCGCTGGTGGAGATCGAGCGCACGCCGAGCTCGCCCAGGCGCTCCGCGTCCTGTGCGAAGAGCGCCTCCTGGGTGTCGCCTGCGGGGTGGTAGGCGAGCTGCTCGGCGGCGAACGGCATCGCCGCGCGCACGAGCTCATAGGCGAGCGCGACGTGCTGCGCGCGAACGGGATCGGTCGGCCAGAACTCGAGCGCGAAGAGGCCGGCCGCACCGCCGCCCGAGGGCTCGAAGCGGTCGTTGGCGATGATCGTGCCGGCGAGGTTCGAGCGGTCGTCTCGGAAGTAGGTGACCGCGTTGAAGTCGGGTTTGGAGATCTGCAGATGGAGCGCCTCGGTGGCGAACACCCAGTGGTACTGGTAGGCGTTCGTGTTGAGGAAGTGCAGCTGCGGCGCCGGTGTGTCGACGCCGAGGATGAGCAGCTTGCACTCCGGCGCGGCAAGCTGGCCGGGAACGTCGTCGCGGCGGGCGAGCGTCTCGAACGTCGCGCGATCGGGGATGGCCCGCGCGCCCTGCTCGATCGGCAGCTGCGCGGGCGGGGCGAGCTTGGCGGTGCTCATGGACCGACTGTACGGCGGCGTCCGCACGCGCAGCGTGCGCTGCGTCACAGAGCTGCGGCGCCACGGTCATGTCGCGAAAGGTGCGTCATAGGCCCCTTTCTCGACACGATCGCGTGCTCGCGGCGTCGGCGCTCGCGCTAGGTGGATTTGAGCTGCCCCGTGCGCGACAGCCAGCGGTCGACGACGAAACCGCCGAACGGCAGCACCGCGCCGATCAGCACGAGCAACGTCTGCTGCCCGGTCCAGCGGGCGACCGGACGCACGTTGACCGCAACGACGACGTAGGCGAGGAACAGGAGCCCGTGGATGGGGCCCATGATCTCGACGCCCACGGGTGCGTCGTTGGTGCGCTTGATCACCGACGCGACGATCAGGATGAGAAAGCTCGTGGCCTCGGCGAGCGCGACGTAGCGGAAGGTCTTGATCGTGAACAACGGGGCTCCTTTTGCGAGGCGGCGGGCCATCCTAATCCGACGCGCCCGCGAGGCTCGCCACGGAGGCATCCGGCGCGGCGCGCAGAATCACAGGACATGATCGTCCTCGGCATCGATCCAGGCACCGCGAACACCGGCTTCGGCGTCGTCGAACGCCGCGGCAGCCGCCTTCTCGCGCTTGACGGCGGCGTCATCACCACCCGTCCCGAGGCACCGCCGCAGATCCGCCTGGCGAACATCCACCGCCGCGTCTGCGAGCTGCTGGAGGAGTACAAGGTCAGCGTCCTGGCGATGGAGGACGTGTACTTCGGGCGCAACGTCAACAGCGCCTTCGCCGTCGGCCAGGCCCGCGGCGTCGTCATGCTCGCGGCCGGCCAGCGCCGCCTGCCCTACGCCTCCTACACCCCGCAGCAGATCAAGTACGCCGTCTGCGGCGTGGGTCGCGCCGAGAAGGACCAGGTCGCGCGGATGGTGCAGATGCTGCTGTCGCTCCAGGCGCCGCCGCGCCCCGATCACGCGGCCGACGCGCTGGCGATCGCGATCTGCCACATCAACGGCGCACCGCACGCGGCGGCCGTCGCCGACAGCGTCCTGCTGCCCGACGCCGACGACGAGACGCCGGAGATCCGCGTCCGCCGCGGCCGCGAACTGCCCACGGATGGCGGGTTTCGCGGTCCGGTCGGCGGATCGGGCGGGGATCGGCCCGGACATCCCGTCGCGGGATCCGACGACCTCCCCGCGACGTCGCCGTGATCGCGCTCGTCCGTGGCGAGGTCGCCGTCCGCCGTGCCGACCACGTCGTCGTCCTCGCCGGCGGCGTCGGCTACCGGCTCGCCGTCTCGGCGGAGACGCTGCGCCACGTGCCCGCGGTCGGCAAGCCGGTGACGCTGCACAGCCACCTCGTCGTGCGCGACGACGCGCTCGCGCTGTACGGCTTCTTCAGCGAGGAGGAGCGCGACCTGGTCCTCGCGCTGATCGGCGTGCAGTCCGTCGGGCCGAAGGTCGCGCTCGCCGTGTTGAGCGGAGGCACGCCACGCGAGCTCGTCGCCGCGCTGGCATCCGGCGACGTCGCCCGCCTGCAGGCCGTGCCCGGGATCGGCAAGCGCACCGCCGAGCGGATCGTCGTCGAGCTGCGCGAGAAGGTCGGCGGGGCGGGCATCGAGGAGGAGATCGTCATCACGCGCTCTGACAGCCCGCAGCGGCTGGCGCGCGATGGGCTCGTCGAGCTTGGCTTCGGCCTCGTCGAGGCCGACGAGGCACTGCGCGATCTCGCCGGCGACACCCCCGAGGCGCTCATCGCCGCGGCGTTGCGGACGGTGCGCAAGTGAGCTCCGCGCCGCCCCGCATCCAGACGCCGGTCCAGCTCGACGACGAGGAGGACGAGCTCGACCGCTCGCTGCGCCCGCGGCGGCTGGAGGACTTCGTCGGCCAGCCCTCGCTCAAGATCGACGCGATCACGGTGGGCGGTGCTGGCTGATACGAGCAATCAGGCCTTGCCCTCTTCCGGGATACTCGGCGCCTTGGCCCCTTCCATCTCTGCCTCGCCCATCCATTTCTTGATGATCGGTGAGATCAGCAACATGAAAACGGCGACCCCAATCGCGACGTAGGCGACGTTCGTGTAGACTGCCGCATAGTTGGCCTTGGCGGCGGCGGCGTCGACCATCTGGCCGCCAATCGTTTCCGCTCCCGTAGAACCCGCAATCACGCCGGCCAGCGAGTTGGACAAGCCGGTAT
>JBBSQG010000098.1:0-8827 GCA_038258125.1 Solirubrobacterales bacterium | reverse complement strand
GAGCGCGCGCGGCCGGCTCGGCGCGGCGGGCACCCGCTGATGCGGCGCGCGCGGCTGGAGTCCGACGGCGAGCCGCCTGCGTAGCGCCCGCAGGCGACAGCTCGCAGGGTTCCCCGGGGACCCGCGGCGCCGCGTAACGAACGTGCCCCTCGCGGGACCTGGCGCGCATGCCGATTCCCGACTCGATTCAGAGCTTCATCGACCAGCAGGCTGACGCCGCTCCGATCAGCTATGCCGACCTACGCGCGGTGATCTTCAACACGACGCTGAAGCGCTCGCCGGAGCCGAGCCATACCGACGGCCTGCTGAGCATCTCGCGCGGCATCCTGGAGCGCGTCGGGGTGCGCGTCGACGAGGTCCGCGTCGTCGACCACGTCATCCCGCCGGGCGTCTGGCCGGACATGTCCGAGCAGGGCTACGACGCCGATGACTTCCCGCGGATCTACCGCGAGCTCGTCGAGCCGGCGAACATCATCCTCATCGCGGGGCCGATCTGGCTCGGCGACCAGAGCTCGCAGACGCGGGTCATCATCGAGCGCTTGTACGCCTACTCCGGCGAGGTCAACGACGCCGGCCAGTGGTCCTACTACGGCAAGGTCGGCGGCGCGGTGACGACCGGCAACGAGGACGGCGGCAAGCACGTCTCCGCGCAGGTGCTCTACGCGCTGCAGCACATCGGCGTGACGGTGCCACCGCAGTCCGACGCCTACTGGAACGGCGAGGCCGGGCCCGGCGACTCCTACAACGACCCCGGCAGCGGCGGCCCCGAGAACGCCTGGACGACGCGCAACACGGTCTTCATGACCTGGAACCTGCTGCACCTCGCGCGGATGCTCGCCGACGCCGGCGGCCTCCCCGCCTACGGCAACTCGACGAAGGACTGGGACCTCTCCAACCCCGAGCATCCCAACCCCGAGTACCGCTGAGCGCGGCCGGGCCGGTCAGCCGTCCGCCTGGCTTGGCATGAGGATCGCCGCCAGGCGTCGCAGGTCGCCGCGGTTGGCGCGCGCGATCGAGCGCGCCATCAGCGGTGCGGTGAGGTTCGCAAAGCCGCGTGGCGAGCCCTCGTTGCGCAGTGTCATGCGGGTCGCTCCGCGCGACGCGTCGTCCCAGGTGTAGGTCGTCTGCATCGGGAACGGACCCTCCGCGGTGCGCATCACGAAGCGCTCGCCGGGCACATGCTCGCTGACCTCGTAGGTGTACTCCAGGCGGCGGCCGAGGAACTCGGCGACGAACGCCAGCCGCGAACCGACCGCGAGCGGCGGCGTGGTCTTCCACTCGACGGCGATGATCCGCTGGTACCAGGCCGTCGCGTTGTCCGGATCGCACGCGTAGGCGGCGACCTCGGCGCGCGGACGTGCGATCTCGATCTCAGAGACGACATCGACATGCATGTGCGGATTTCTATCGCGCTAGCGGCACTCCGTGGTGAGAGAGGCGAGAACCGCAGATTGTTGTTCGACGCTTCCCAAGCCCGTCGCTACGCGACGATTCCGGGCACGGCACGCGCCGTCAGGACGACACCGACGACGACGATGAAGAGGGCCGAGGCCGCGGGCAACAACGCGAGCATGCGGGCGCGCCGGCCACTCGGACGCGATCGCGCTGTGAAACTGCGCGCGTAGACAACGGCCAGCCCGAGTGCTGTGAGCGTGGCAGCGAGGCCGAGGCTGAAGGTCACGATCAGCAGCAGCCCGAGCGCGATCTTCTGCTGCGCGATCGCCCCCAGCAGGACGACGAGCGCCGACGGGCATGGGATCAGGCCCGCCGCGGCGCCGGCCGCCAGCAGCACGCGCGGCCGCAGCGCATCGGTGGCGGGGTCGTCGCCGTGCGCGCGGTCGTCGCCGTGCGCGTGGCCGTCCCCGGGCACAGCATGCCGGTGGACATGTCCGTCGTCGTCGTCGTGCCCGTGCTGGTGCCCGTGGGAGTGGGCGTGCCCGTTATGTCCGTCGCCGTCGTGGCCATCTCCGTGCGAGTGGGAGTGCCCGTGGGAGTGCGCGCGGCCGCCGTGGCTGTGGCTCTCGGGCACACCGCGCAGCCGGCTGCGCAGGACCAGCCCACCGACGACGAGCACGAGCAGGCCCGCGACGAGGTTCAGCCACGGGTACAGGTCTTCGGGCAGCAGGTACTGCGACAGCCCGAGCGTGATCACTCCGAGCGCGAAGACGCCGATCGTGTGCGTCACCGTGACAGTGGCGCCAAGGATCACGGCGTGGCGCGCCGTACCGCGGGCACCGACGAGGTAGGCCGCGACCATCGCCTTGCCGTGTCCGGGAGACAGGGCGTGCAGCGCCCCCCATCCGAAGGACGCCAACAGCAGCAGGACGAGCACGCCGTTGCCGGCTGCGGCGCTGTCGAACAGCCCCGCGAAGCCGGTCTCGCCTGCGCTCCCGCTGCCGGGGCGCGTCGTGACCGCCACGCCGCCCTCCGACGGCGGGGCGATGAGCGCGCCGCTGCCCGTCGCCACCCGCAGGCTGATCTCACGCTGGTCGGGAGGGCTGCGGAGCAGATCCTGCGGGTAGCGCCGCAACTCCCCGGTCGGCTCGGTTGCGGGCAGGCTGGACGTCACGTCGGTGTTCTCGCCGGCGGCGGGGATCATGCCGCGCCAGCCGAGGCGATCGGCGAACGTCTCGTCGCGCAGGACGACCTCGCGCGCGCCCGGCGCCGCCGCCGTCAGCGTCAGCTCGACACGGGTCGTCTTCAGACCGCCCTGCCCCGCCGGGAACTCGATCGAGCCGGGTCCCTTGGCCGCCAGCCCCACTCGGCGACCGTCAACCGTGAGCCGCAGACCGCGCAGCGCCTCCGCGCGCTTTGCGGCGAGAACATCGGACGGCGCCCGTCCGCGCTCCTGGAACGTCGGGATCTCCGCCTGGTCGAGGATCCAGCGCACGTCCACGCGGTCCTGCGATACGCGCACCACGTCGAGCCGGTTGAGCGTGAAGTTGCCGAGCGGATGTGCGGTCGCGATCGCCGGTGCGGCGAGCCCCAGCACAGCCGCGGCGAGCAGCGCGACGGCGGCGCCGCCACGGCGTCTCACAGCTTCTCCAGGACGCTACGGGCCGTCCGCGCATGCAGCGGCGAGAAACCCGGGGCGGCGGCGAGCGCATCGCGCAGGTAGCGCTCGGCATCGGCCTTGTGCCCAGCCGCGCGGGCGCTCATCCCGGCGTGAAACAGGAAGCTCGGGTCGCGCGATCCGCGCCGCAGCGCCCGCTTGGCATAGCGCAGCCCCTCCGTCGCGCGACCGGCGCGCGTGAACGCCCAGCCGAGCGCGTCGGCCGAACGCACGCTGGGTGCGTTGGCCCACGCGGCGCGAGCGAGCACGACGGCACGCGCCGGGTCGCCGTGGTCGGCCTCGAAGATCGCCAGCTCGGCGTCGGTGTTGACGCCGGCCGCCGCCTGCAGCTGCTGCGCGGCGCGCACGAGCTCCAGCGTGCGGCGCCCGGCGGACGCCTGCCCAGCGGCGATCTGCGCCTCGCCGAGACTGACGACGTACTCCTGGCGCGGGAGCCGGTCGACGACCCTGCGCAGGCGCGCGATCGCAGACGGCAGACGTCCCGCGGCGATGTCGAGGCGCGCGAGCCCGGCCTCGGCCGGCGCGTAGCGCGGCAGCCTGGCGAGCGCTGAGGCAAACGCGCTGCGGGCGCTGCGGACGCGGCCCTGCGCGAGCTCGATGGTGCCGCGCAGGGACTGCACGAAGGCGACGTTCTCGGGCGCCGCGCCACCGGCTGAGGACGCCAGCGAGAGCGCGACCGCCGCGCCGTCGAGGTCGCCCTGCAGCTCGCGGAAGTACGCAACGCGCGCGTAGGAGGCGAGGTTCGGCTTGAGGTCGACCATCCGCTGCAAGGTGCGCTCGGCGTCGTCATAGCGGCCCAGCTCGACCTCGGCGTCGACGATCACGCCCAGCGGCGAGACGAGGCCCGGGGCGAGCTTGCGCGCCCGTCGCCCGTCGCTGAGCGCGCCGCGGAAGTCGTGGCGGGCGAGCCGCAGGACACCGCGCTCGGCGTAGGCGGAGGCGCTCGACGGGTCGATCCGCAACGCGCGCGCGACGGCCCGGTCGGCGCGGTCGTACGCGCTCAGGTCACCTGTCTCGCGCACGCTCTGAAGGAGGGCTGCCGACAGCCCGACGAGGGCCTCGGCGTCGTCGGGGCGAGCGCGTACGGACCGCTCGAGCGCGAGGATCTGTGCCTGCGTCGAGCGGGGGTCCTGCCGCGTCTGCGCCGCCCCGCCGCTCGTCGGCGACGCGGCGTCCGGCGCAACGTCGCGCGACAGCACGCCGAGCATGACGAGCATCGCTGCGAAGGCGCAGACGCAGACGATCAGGAGAGGCTTGCCTGGCATGGTCGCGGCGATCGGGCCGGGACGAGTCGCCTGTGACTCGCCCCGGCCCTCTCGGGCTCGATCAGGACGGCGCGTCCGCGGGGGTCGGAGCGTGGAGCGGCTCCTGCCGGTCCTCGGTCGGCGATCCGCCGATCTCGTTCTTCAGCGACGGGACGTACGGGAATCCCTCCAGGAAGTCCTGGTCGTTGCGATCGACGCCGTCGCCGAGCGGCAGCTTCTTGCCGCCCTTGTCGGGTGCGACGAGGTAGCCGCCGAGCACCCGCAGCTCGATGTCGACGACGTCGTCGGCCAGCCGGCGGCCGTTCGGGAAGCCGGCGGTGTCGCCGCCGATGACGCCGAAGCGGTTCTCGGTCTCGGCCGGTGCGATGCCCATGTTCAGCTTCAGCGTGTCGGCCGCGGCCGGGTTCTTGCTGATCTGGTTGAGCCCCGGGACGCCGGTGAAGAACGCCTGCACGATGTCGGTGCGGTCGGTCTCCTTGATGCCGAGCATGAGCAGCTGGTTGAACGCCCCGGCGAGGAACGGGTTCGTCGCGAACCTGCCGAAGGCCACGCCGTCGCCCGAGGGCTGCTGGCGGTTGTACTGGTCCTTCTTCGTCGTGGGGATGAACAGCTCGTTGACGAGCGGGTTGGCGAGCCGGCTGACCTGCACCCAGTCGGTGTCACGCGCGCTGCTGCGCGTCCGCCGGTTGATCGCCGCGCTGCGGGCGCTGCGCTGCGCGCTGCGGTTCGTGACCTGGACGCGCTGGCGCTCGGTCGAGGCCCAGACGCCAACCGTCGCGTTGGCCGCCGTCGGACCCGAGACCGGCTTGCGGTCACGCGTCACGGCGGACTCCGGCAGCTGCAGGACGACCGTCTGGTTGCCGTAGCCGGCGAGCGTGTCGATACCGCCACCCTGGTTGCCGGTCCCGGCGCCCGCGAGGTTGACCGAGTCAAAGACGCGATCCAGCGGCACGAAGAACGCATCGTCGCGCTGACCGGCGAAGACGCGGCCGCCGCCGCGCAGGTTGCTGATCGCCTGCGGCCAGAGCGCCTCGTAGTCGGGCATCGTCTTCGGCCCGACGTTGCTCGGCGCGACGCGGAAGTTCTTGCCGAGGCTTCTCACCGACGTCCTGCGGCCCTTGCCGTCGAACGTCTCGCGAACCAGCTGGTAGGACTCCTTCTGAAACAGCTGCGGGCTGTTGATGCTCGTGATCGGCGTCAGCGAGTGCAGGAAGTTCTTGTCGTTGAACTTCGTGTCGAAGTCGAAGCGGTAGCGGACGTCGTAGTTGCCGTCGCCGGTGTTGTCGAAGTTGATGTAGTACCGGGCTCGATCGTCGAAGCGGTAGAAGTTCGGCCCGCCGGCGGGGTCCTCGAAGGGCACCCAGCTCGCCACGACGGCGATCTGGCCGGGCGCGCCCTTGGGCGTGAACGCCCACACATCGGTGTTGTCGCCGAGTGGATCGGCGGACGTCAGCGGTGCCTCCCGATGGCTCGACCCCGTGCTCACCGTGGCGACGATGACGGCGGCCGCCAGCGACGAGAGCACTGCTGCTGCGAGCAGGACCAGCTTCTTCATGATGCTCCTCCGATTGGGATATGGCGGACTACGAGACCGCCGCGCCCGCAGATCAGGGCGGCACCGCCGGCCGAGACGCAGGGTCAGCAGGTACGGGCGACACCGGGATGAACCTGGCGCTTGGGAAGCGTCCATCAACAAGTTGCGGCTCTCGGCACCGTCTCGCGGCGCCCAGCGCCCGATTCCTTGCGAGCACCGCGTACGCTGCGCGATCGTGAGCTTCGCGCCCGGACCGCCGCTGACCGACACCGCCGTGCGGCTCGTGCTGCTCGGCAGCGGCGAGCTCGGCCGCGAGGTGGCGATCGAGGCGCTGCGGCTGGGCTGCGAGGTGCTGGCCGTCGACCGCTACGCCGGCGCGCCGGCGATGCAGGTCGCCCAGCGCCACGCGGTGATCGACATGACCGATCCCGCCGCGTTGCGCGCGCTGCTGTGCGACGAGCGCGAGCGTCCCTGCGCGCAGCTGCTCGTCGTGCCCGAGCTGGAGGCGATCGCGACGCCGGTGCTGCTCGAGCTCGCGGCCGAAGGGCTGCACGTCGTGCCGACGGCGCGCGCCGCACGGCTGACGATGGACCGCGAGGGCATCCGCCGGCTCGTCGCCGAGGAGCTCGGCCTGCCCACGTGTGACTACCGCTTCTGTGACAGCGAGGACGAGGTCCGCGACGCCGTTGGCGCGCTCGGCACGCCGTGCGTCATCAAGCCGGTGATGTCGTCCTCGGGCAAGGGCCAGTCGGTGATCCGCGGCGCCGGCGACGTCGCGGGCGCCTGGACCTACGCGCAGGAGGCCGGTCGGGTCGGCGCCGGCCGCGTGATCGTCGAGGCCTTCGTCGCCTTCGACTACGAGATCACGCTGCTGACGATCCGCCACGCCGGCGGCACGTCGTTCTGCGCGCCGATCGGCCACCTGCAGGAGGACGGCGACTACCGCGAGAGCTGGCAGCCGCACGCGATGAGCCCGGTCGCGCTCGACGCCGCCCGTGCGCTGGCCCAGCAGGTGACCGACGCGCTCGGCGGAACCGGGATCTTCGGCGTCGAGCTGTTCGTGTGCGGCGGCGATGTGCTCTTCAGCGAGGTCTCGCCACGCCCGCACGACACTGGCATGACGACGATGGCGACCCAGGCCCTGAGCGAGTTCGCGCTGCACGTGCGAGCGATCCTCGGCTTGCCGGTGCCGGCCGGCGAGGTGCCGCTGCTGTCGCCGGGCGCGTCGGCGGTCTGCCTGGCCACGGCGCTGGGCGACGCACCGCAGATCGCCGGCGTGGCGGATGCCATGGCGGTCGATCCCAGCGTCGACGTGCGCGTGTTCGCCAAGCCCGCCGCGCGCCCGAACCGCCGCATGGCCGTCGTCCTCGCGCGCGGCACGGACCCGGCGGCGGCGCGCGAGACCGCACGCGCGGCGGCGGCGCGGCTGCGCGTCGCCTGAGCTTCGCCGCGGCCGGCCGGTCACCGGGCAAGGCCGCCGGCGCGGTGCGCAAGGATGGGCGTCGTGCGTGCGCAACCCGCCGATGTCCACATCGAGATGCTCGGTCACTTCCACGTCGCGCTCGACGGCCGGGAGGTAGCGGAGGCTGACTGGCCGGCCCGGCGGGCGCAGGAGCTCGTCGCGTTGCTGGCGCTGGCCGACGGCCGCCGGCTGGCGCGCGATCAGGTCGTCGAGCAGCTCTGGCCGCACCTCGGGGCCCAGGCCGGCGCCGCCAACCTGCGCAAGGCCGCCCACCACGCGCGGCGCGCGCTGGGTGATCCGCAGGCGATCGTCCTGCGCTCCGGCCGCGTCGAGCTGTTCCCCGCCCGCCGCGTGACGACCGACGTCAAGACGTTCCTGCGCGAGGCGACCGACGCGCTGCGCGAGCACGACCGCGACGCCTGCGCGAGGACGGCGGCCGGCTGCCGGGGGGAGCTGCTACCGGGCGCGCCGTACGAGGACTGGACCCAGCAGCCGCGCGCCGAGGTACAGGCGCGCCGCACCGAGCTACTGCACTGCTGCCAGGACTGGGAGCGCCTGATCGCACTCGAGCCCACCGACGAGGCAGCGTGCCGGGCGCTCATGCGGGCCGCGCTCGACGCGGGTCGACGGCATGTCGCGATTCGCTGGTACGAGCGATTGCGGATCGCGATGGTGCGCGAGCTCGGCACCCAGCCGGGAGCCGAGACACGCGCGCTGTACGACGAGTGCACGTCGGGCGTGCGGCTCGGCGAGCCGGCGTTCCTGGGGCGCGAGGTCGAGCTGGCCGACGCCGCCGGCCAACTGGCGGCCGCCGCGAGCTCCGGGACGGCGGCGCTGCTCGTCCGCGGGTCGACGGGCATCGGCAAGTCGGCGTTCTGTCGCGAGGTCCGCGCCCGCGCCGCCGCGAGCGGCTGGCGCGTCATCAGCGTCACGGCGATGGCATCCGGCTCGCCCTACGGACCGATCGGTGCCGCCGTCGAGCAGCTGCTCGTCCACGGGCGAGCGCCGCTGGACGCCTTGCCCGAGCGAACGCGGTCGATCCTGTCTGAGCTCAGCCCGCTCGCGCCGCCGGCCCCGGCGCGGCGGGGCGCGCTGACGCGCCACCAGGTCGTCGCCGCGCTGCGCCGCGCGATCGCCCTGGCGGGCGTGGAGCCGACCGTCCTCTACGTCGAGGACGCGCACCTGCTCGACGAGGCGACCGCCGACGTCCTGCATCAGCTCGTCGCCGGCGGCGGCGGTGTCCCGCTGCTGGCGATGCTCGCCTACCGCTCGGAATGGATATGCACGAGCCTTCCGCGCGGGATCGCCGGGCTGGCCCGCCACGACCGCACGCGCACGGTCGAGCTTGGCCGGCTGGACGACCCGACGATCGCCGAGCTCGTCGCGGTTGCCGCGCCCACGCCGCCGGACGCCGCCACCAGCGCCAGCATCGTCGGCGCGGCCGACGGCAGCCCGTTCTTCGCGCTCGAACTCACCCGCGCGCTGGCTCGGGG
>JBBSQG010000097.1:0-8924 GCA_038258125.1 Solirubrobacterales bacterium | reverse complement strand
GCGAGCGCCCTGAGCACCGGCGGGCCCGCCGGCCGCGCCGGCGCGCTGATCCGCTTCGTCTCGCTGCCGGGGGCGGCGCTGGTGCTCGCGCTCTGCGGCGGCGTGCTCGCACGCCCCGATGCGCGCATCGTCGCGTTGCTGCGCGGCGACGCGCCGGGCTCGACCGCGGCCCGCTGGATGCTCGGCATCTGCCTGCCCGGCATACCGCTGCTGGCCTGGCTGCGAATCCAGGGAGCCCGCCACGGCCTGTACCCCGAGGTCGCCGGAACGACGATCGTGGTGCTCGCCGTGATGGCGATCATCACCGTGATCGCCGCGATCACGGCGCGCCGGCTGAACCGCGTGGCAACGGCGCTGGACGAGGAGCGGGCGCAGATGGCCTCCGTGCTGGCCGCGGCCACCGAGTACGGGATCGTCGCGATCGACCTTGGCGGGGTGATCAGGCTGTTCAACCGCGGCGCGGAGCTGCTGCTCGGCTATCGCGCCGACGAGCTGCTCGGCCGCCCCGACTCGCCGGAGCTGATCGTGCGCGCCGAGCTCGACGCGCGCGCGGAGGAACTCGGCGTGCCGCGCGGCCTGGCGGCGTTCACCGCGAATGTCACTCCCGGGCGTTCGGAGACGCGGGAGTGGACGATGCTGCGCAAGGATGGCAGCCGCGTGCCGGTCTCGCTGACAGTGAGCACGACCGTGATCGACGGCGCGGTCACGGGCTACACCGCGGTCCTGCGCGACGTCGGCTCCGAGCGCGAGGTCCTCGCCCGGCTGCGCGAGGCCGGCGAGCGACTCGACGAGATCGTTCGCCTGAGCCCGGTGCCGCTCTCCATCTCACGGCTCGCCGACGGGCACATCATGCGCGTCAACGATGCCTTTATGGAGACCTTCGGCTTCGCAGACGCGACGCAGGTCGTGGGCCATACGTCACACGAGCTGCACATGTACGCGCGCGAGCAGGATCGCGTGCCGATCCGCGAGGCGCTCGACCGCGGGGAGCGCGTGATCGCCCGCCAGCTCGAGCTGCGCCACAGCAACGGCGCCGCCGTGCACACGCTCATGTCGGCGCAGCGTCTGGAGGTCGACGGCGAGCAGTGCCTGCTCGGCGCGTTCGTCGACATCACGAAACTGCGGCAGGCCGAGCGCGAGCTCGAACGCCTCGCGGCGGAGAACAGCCTGTTGCTGGAAGCCGCCGCCGATGGGATCGTCTCGATCGACGTCGACGGACGCATCACCTACTGCAACACCACCGTCTCGCAGCTGCTGTTCTGGCCCGCGAGCAAGCTCATCGGCGCTGCGCTGCACGACATGCTCCACCACACGTGCGCGGACGGCAGCCCCCGCTCGAGCGAGCAGTCGCCGATCCTCGAGGTCCTGCGCACCGCTGAACGGGTGCGGGTCGAGGACGACGTCCTGTGGCGCCGTGACGGCAGCGCGCTGCCCGTGGCGTACTCGGCGGCGCCGATCTTCGACGCCGGTGAGGTCGCGGGCGCGGTCGTCTACTTCCGCGACATCACCGAGCGCAAGCGCTGGAGCAGCCAACTCGAGGAGGCCCGCGAGCAGGCGCTCGACGCGTCGCGGATGAAGTCCGAGTTCCTCGCGACGATGAGCCACGAGATCCGCACGCCGATGAACGCCGTCATCGGCATGACCGGGCTGCTGCTGCGCACCGAGCTGAGCGCCGAGCAGCGCGAGTACGCCGAGCAGGTGCGCACGTCGGGCGAGGCGCTGCTGACGCTGATTGGCGACATCCTCGACTTCTCGAAGATCGAGGCCGGCCGGATCGAGCTGGAGCGGACGCCGTTCGAGCTGGGCGCGGCGCTCGAGGACGCCGCCGAGATCGTCGCCCCGTCGGCGCACGCGAAGGGACTCGAGCTGGCGGTCGCGGTCGCCGAAAGCCTGCCGCGTCAGGTCCTCGGCGACGCGACCCGAGTGCGCCAGATCCTGCTCAACCTGCTCAGCAACGCCGTGAAGTTCACGACCGAAGGCGAGATCGTCGTGAGCGTGTCCGTGGCGGAGGGCGGGTCCGGCGGCGCGGGCGACGGCTGCGTCACCGCGCGCTTCGAGGTCCGTGACAGCGGCGTCGGCATCGCGCCCGAGGCGCAGGCGCGCCTGTTCGACAGCTTCACGCAGGCCGATGCATCGACGACGCGCCGCTTCGGCGGTACCGGACTCGGGCTGGCGATCTCGCGTCGCCTCGCCGAGCTGATGGGCGGCCGGATCGGTCTTGACAGCACGCCGGGGGCGGGCAGCACGTTCTGGTTCGAGGTCCCGTTCGAGGTTGCGCCGCCGGCGGCGCTGATCGCGGGCGCCGACGATGCCGGGGCCGGCTCGGCCGACGCGGTCGCCGACCTGATCGACGGCACCCGCGTGCTGGCCGTCGACGACAACGCGACGAACCGCGGCGTGCTGGCCGCGCAGCTGGGCTCCTGGCGCCTGGACGTCGACGTCGCCGAGGGCGGGCTCGCCGCGCTGGACGCCCTGCGCGGCGCCGCTGCGCAGGCGCGTCCGTACGGGCTCGTCGTCACCGACCTCGCGATGCCGGGCCTCGACGGCTTCGAGCTCGCGCAGGCGATCTGCGACGACCCGCAGATCGCGGTGCCCGTGATCGCGCTGTCCTCGCACCACGCCGACGACGCCGCCCACGCACGCCGCTTCAAGCTCGTCAGCGACGTGCTGTCCAAGCCGGCGCGCAGCTCGCGGCTGTTCGAGGCGGTCGCCTCGGCGCTGGGCGCCGTCGAGCGCAGCGCGACGCACCAGCCGACCGGCGTGCACACCGCCGGCGGCGAGCGGATCCTCGTCGTCGACGACAACGCGGTCAACCAGCGCATGGCGAAGTTGATGCTGCAGAACGCGGGCTACCGCGTCGACACGGTCGCCGACGGTCGCGAGGCGCTGCTGGCGTTGCAGGCACTGCCCTACGACGCGGTCCTGATGGACCTCGAGATGCCGGTCATGGACGGCTGGTCGGCGATCAAAGCGATCCGCCGCGGCGAGGCGGGCTTGGCGACGGTGCCGGTGATCGCGCTCAGCGCCGCGGCGCTGCCGGAGGACCGCCGCCGCGCGCTCGAGGTCGGCGCGGATCTGCACGTCGCCAAGCCGATCCGCACCGACGAGCTCGAGCGGGCCATCGGGGCGCTGCTGCGCACGCGGACGGCGGCGCCGGCGGCGGTGCCGGAGCCGTCGTCCGTCGTGGACGCCCCTACGCGGCCGCCCGCCGGGGTGGTCGATGCCGACCGCCGCGCGGAGCTGCACATGCTCGACGGATCGGGTGAGGCGCTGGCCGGGCTGACCGAAATGTTCTTCTCGCTCGCCGACGAGCGCGTCGCTGAGCTGCAGCGGCTCGCCCACGACGGCGACGGCGAGGCGGCACGTCGCGTCGCCCACCAGCTGCGCGGCTCCGCGGCGAACATCGGGTTCCCGCGGCTGGCGGCGCTCTGCGCGGAGCTCGAGGCGGCGGCTGGCGACGGCGATCTGCCGCCGCTGGTAACCGTCGACGGGCTCGCCGACGAGGTTCGCGCCGCCGCGCGGTCGGTGGGCGTTGGAGCGCCTAGAAAAGCTTGAACGCGCCGGCCGTGGTGTACGTGCCGGCGGCGGCGTTGCCCCCGCCGTCGGTGATCGTCGTCGCCGGCTTGAAGGCGAGCGCTCCGCTGCTGGCCGCCGTGGTCGCGCCGCTGAGGCCGGCGGCCACGGTGATCGTCACCGTTGTCGCCGTCCCGGCATTGACCAGCACCGCGGTGCCGCTGAACGTGGCGGTAAGCACGCCGGGCAGCAACAGATAGCCCGCGCTGCCGGTGTCGAGCGGACCGTCCGTGAGCCCCGGGATGGTCAGCTTCACTGCCCCGCCAAACAGGACGCCGGTCTCGGTCGCGCCGCTGAACGTGGCCGGTACGCTGGCGGCCGCGAGGCTCTGGTTGAACGTCAGTACCAACCTGTCGCCGCTCTCGAGCTTACCGTTGCCCGCCGGCGTGCCACCGGACTGCTGCGACACGATCGCCGTCACCTGCGGGCCGCTCGTGTCGATCTTCGCGACGCTCGCCGACGTGTACGTGACGACGTTGCCGACCCGGTCGGTCACGACGTAGCGGTACTGGTAGCAATTGCCGCTCGTGACGGTGGTGTCGCTGCCGGCGCCCACCGTGGTGCCGAAGGTCCCCGGGAAGGTGCCGCACGTCTCCGTCAGCGTCGTCAGCGACGCGACGTCGCGCTGGATCACCGCGGTGGCGATGCCCGACCCCGACGCGTCGCTGCCCTGCACGGCCGTGACGGTCACGGACGTGGCGTTCAGGACCGCGTCGGCGTAGGTGATCGACCCGCCCGACGGCGGCGCGCTGTCGTTCGTGAAGCCGATCGACCCGTTCGTCGCCCACTTGCCCGCGGCGTCGACGGCGTTGGCCGCCAGGTTGGTCGGATTGCTGGGATTCGCCGTCCAGCTGAACGTCGAGGACACGTACGGGCCGCCGGCCGGGGTGGTGACCGTCTCGACGTCATGGGTCCAGCCCGCCGTCGCGATCGCGGGGAACAGCGAGCCGGCGGGCCCGGAGGCGGCGTCGGTGACCGCGTTGACGAGCTTGAAGGAGCCGGCGGCGTCGCCCTTGTAGAAGATCGTGTTGCCGGGCATCGCCGCGCCCACGGGGCTGTCGAGGCTGAACGCGTTCGTCGGGCCGACGGAATCGGCCTTGGCCACGCTGGCGCTCGTGTAGGTCGCCTGGTGGCCGAGGTTGTCGGAGATGAGGTAGCGGTAGCGGTAGCACGTGCCGGTGGCCACCGCCAGGGACACGCCCGACGCGGGGTTCGTCGCCGCCAGCGTGAATGCGCCGAACGTGCCGCACGTCCCGGCCGCCAGCGGCGCCGTGGAAACCTCGATGATCCCCGAAGATAGGTTCACGCCCGAGCCGCTCCCGTCGGTGCCCTTGCCGAAGGAGACGCTGACCGTCGACCCGATCGTGTAGCCGTTCGTGTACATCAGGCTGCCGCCCGTCGGCGGCGAGCTGTCGGGCGCCACGGTGAAGGTCGTCGAGGACTGCGTGCCGGCGAACGTCGTCGCCGTCACGGTCCGCGGGCCGGCGGGCGAGGTTGGGTTGGCGGCGCTCCAGCTGTAGCTCTGGACCCCGAAGCCGACGGCGGTGCTCGTCCAAGCGGCGGGGAAGCTCGGGAACGTGTAGCCGCTGATCCCCGCGTAGATGTCCGGCGAGACGGCGGTGACGGTGAACCCGCCGCTGGCGTCGCTGGGCCGGTAGTAGACCGCGGTCGAGCTGCCGCCGCCCCAGTAGACGTTGGTCAGCGCCGAGAACGCCAGCACGGGGACGGGCGGCGCGGTCGTGTTGACCTTGATGCTCGGGCTGACGTACGTCGCCTGGTTGCCGACCCGGTCGGAGACGACGTAGTGATAGCGGTAGCACGCGCGGTCCACGGCCACGGTGTCGCCGGCCGGCGACGTCGGGTCGTCGGAGCCGACGACCGCGTAGGAGCCGAACGTCCCGCACGTGCCGTTGCCCGTCCCGTTGGACGTCAGCGATGCCGTGGCCCGCTTCAGCTGCGCGCCGCTGCCGGCGAGGCCCGCGCCGCCGTCCGTGCCGCGGGCGAACCCGAGGCTGATCGTCAGCGACGTCGAGTAGCGCTCGCTGCCCTCGCCCAGCCCGATCGCGTCCACGTAGCCACCGCTCGGCGCGGTCGCGTCCTTGATCACCGCGAAGGCGGTGCTGTTCGTGACGGTGTCGATGCCGTTGTTCGCCGAGACCGCCTGCGACCCGGGGGACTGGCTGGCGCCATTGGCCGACCATGTGTACGTGGTGCGGAAGGTCGTGCCGCTGACCGGTGTGATCACGGGCCCACCACCGTCGAAGCCCGTGATCGCCGGGAACGTGACGCTCGCCACACCCAGCGGCGATGCGGCCGACGTGTCGGTGTTGAAGCTGCCCGACAGCGCCGGGTTGTAGTAGACCGACGAACCGGACACCCACTGCGCCCCGGCGCCGGTGACCGGCGTGATCGTCGCATCCGTCGGCCGCAGGCCGGCGGTGGCGCTGGCGGCCACCTTGATGTCCGGGCTCGTGTACGTGGCGACGTTGCCGACGTGGTCGGCGACGAGGTAGCGGTAGCGGTAGCACGTCACGTCGGCGGGGACCGTGTCGCTCACAGCGGCCGGCGGGTTCGCGCCGCCCACCTGGGCGTAGGCGGAGTAGGTCCCGCACGTGGCGTCGGCCACGCCGTCGACCGAGCTCAACACGGCCGAGGCCCGCATGAGCTGGGCCGCGACGTCGCCCGCCGCGCTCCCGTCGGCCAGCCCGGAGGCCCCGTCGGTGCCCTTGGCCAGGTTGAGCTGCAGGTTCAGCGAGCTCGAGTAGCGCCCTCCCGCGCCGACGAGCCCGCCGGCGTCGACGGAGCCGCCGGCGGGGGCCGTCGAGTCGTCGCGCAGCTGACCCGGTCCGCCGGGAGGCGGGCGACGCTGCCTCGGCGCTCACGATCGAAGACCTGTGGAACGACCTGGCGGCGACACGCGACTTCTCGCTGCTGTGCGCCTACCCGATGCGTGTGTTGGCCGACAGCACTCGATTGGCGTTTACGAGACTCTGCTCGCAGCACACGACGGTGATTCCGAGCGAGGGATACACGCTCCTACGTGACGGCGACGAGCAGCAGCGCGCGGTCGCTGTGATGCAGCAGGAGACGGGCGCGCTACGCGCCGACGTCGCCCGGCTGCATGCCGAGCAGGCGCAGCAGTCACTGCAGCCGATGGCGCTCATGGACCACGCCGAGCGCCTCGGTGGCCTGGGCAGTTGGGAGTGGATCGTCGAGACCGGAGAGGTACGCTGGTCGGACAACCTGTTTCGGATTCATGGGCTGCAGCCCCGCTCGGTCACCCCGTCGCTGGACCTGGTGCTCGACTTCACCCACCCAGCGGACGTCGCCGACGTCATTGTGGCGATGGCCACACTGGCCAACGACGGCGACATTCGCACGGTCGAATACCGCATCGTGCGCTCGGACACGGTGGTTCGCCACCTGCGTGCGACGGTGGAGTCCGCGGGCGGGGTCGGGCAGGGCGCGCACTTGGTCGGCTCGATCCAGGATGTCACCGACGAGCAGCGGACGGCACGCCAGATGGCGGGCCGGGCCGCGGTGTCACGGGCGCTCGACGAGTGGCACGAATTCGAGCCCGGGGCGCGAGATCTGCTGGCCGGCCTGGCCGGGGCGATGGACTTCCGCCTCGGCGTCGTGTGGGTTCCGATGCAGGACGTCCTCACGGCCAGAGTCATCTGGCATGACGATCATCCGGCGCTGCACGCGATCGCCGACGCGACCCGGGAGTGGCAACCGGGGCACGGCTCGCCGATCGTCGGACTGGCCTGGGCAAGCGGTGCGCCGGTCGTCTCCAATCGCTGCTCGAGCGGCGCGCCGGCGGCCCGCGCGGCGGCCTTGCGCGCTGCCGGGGTCAAGTCCGCGATCGCCATTCCGGCCGTCGTCGAGGGGGAGGTGCTGGTGGTCCTGGAGTTCCTCTCGTGCGAGCTGCTCGTGCCCGGCGAGACGAAGCTGCGCTCGCTGACCGGGATCGGCCACGAGATCGGCCACTTCCTCGGCCGCCGGCGCGGGGAACTGGCCGCACCGCTGTTGACGGCGCGGGAGCTGCAGGTGCTGCAACTCGCCGCGCGCGCGCTGACCGCGCGGCAGATCGCCGACAAGATGTTCGTCAGCCCGGCGACGGTCAAGCGCCATTTCGAGGATGCGTACGCCCGGCTCGGCGTCAGCGACCGCGCCTCCGCGGTCGCACAGGCTATGCGCCAGGGCATGATCGACTGATGCCGGCGCGCCGCGCCGTGGCAGACCCACCAGCCGGCGGAGGGCCGTGACGGAATGTACGTCTCGATGTCTCGCCTCGCGATTGCTCCTGACCGTGCGGCGGAGCTGATCAGCGCCGCCGTCGCCGAGCGCCTGACGGCGGCCGCCGCAACCGTCGCGGGGCGCGAGCTCGTGCCGCAGGACCCGTAGTTCGCCGGCGGCTACGCAAACAGCGGGGCGAGCGCCGCGTGCGCGCTGCGAAGCTCGTCGAGCGTCGCCTCGACGCGAGCATCGCCGCTGACCACGGACAGCGCGTCGCCGCCGACGGTCCCGAAGATGTCGAGCGCGATCTGCTCGCCGAGCGCGCCCAGCGCCTCCGCGGAGCCCGACACGACGAACCCGCAGCCGGGCGACTCGCCGAACAGCCGGCTGTCGAGCTCGTCATCGCCGCCGTCGACGGCGCCCAGGTCGAGCGTCGCGCCGACACCGCCGGCCAGGCAGCACTCGGCGACCGCGACGAGCAGGCCGCCCTCGGCGACGTCGTGGGCGCTTGACAACAAACCGGAGCGAACCGCGTCGCGGATCGCCTCCTGCGCCGCCCGCACGGCGGCCACATCCACCTCCGGCAGGCCGACCGGCAGCGCCTCCCCGCGCAGCTTCGCCAGCTCGGAGCCGGGCAAAGCAGGCCGGAACGGGCCCGCGAGGCCAACCGCGTCCCCAGCGCAAGCGAACCCCGACCGCCCGGCCAACGCCACGTCGGGCAGCTCGCCGATGATGCCGACGACCGGCGTCGGGTAGATCGGCCCGCCGCCGCTCTCGTTGTAGAGCGACACGTTGCCGCCGACGACCGGCATGTCCAGCGCCCGGCAGGCATCGCCCAGCGCGCGGATCGACTCCGTCAGCTGCCAGGCGATGTGCGGCTTCTCGGGGTTGCCGAAGTTCAGGCAGTTCGTCAGGCCGAGCGGCTCGGCGCCGGCGCAGGCGAGGTTCGCGGTGCACTCCAGGACGGCCTCGATCGTGCCCGTGTACGGGTCGCAGGCCACGCGGCGGCCCGACCCGTCGATCGAGACTGCGATCCCGCGCGGCGCCGCCGGCAGCGCGAGCACCGCCGCGTCGGCCTGCTCGGGGCGGCGCACGGTGCGCGACTGCACGAT
>JBBSQG010000096.1:0-9162 GCA_038258125.1 Solirubrobacterales bacterium | reverse complement strand
TCGTGATGGTCGCCCAGCACGACGACGAGACGCGCGACGCCGTGCGCGACATGGTCACCGGGCCCGCCGGCCAGCCGCTGGTCTGGGCGCTGCGCGCGCTCGGCCACTCGCAGGCCTCGCGCATCTACGGCCCCGCGCTGATGGCGCGCTATTGCGAGCGCGCCGCGACGTCCGGTGTGCGGATGTTCCTCTACGGCGGGCGCAACCAGGGCGCGCTCGTGCAGCTCGTCCTCAACCTGCGCAATCGCTATCCCGGCCTGCAGATCGCCGGCGGCTACTCGCCCCCGTTTCGCCCGGAGACCGACGAGGAGCGCGACGCGATCGTCGATGAGATCAACGCATCGGGCGCCGACATCGTCTGGGTCGGCACCGGCCAGCCCAAGCAGGAGAAGTGGATGGCGGAGATGCGCGATCGGCTCGACGCGCCGATCCTCGCCGGCGTCGGCGCGGCGTTTGACTTCCACGCCGGCCTCGTCCCGCAGGCGCCGCCGTGGATGCAGACCAGCGGCCTGGAGTGGACGTACCGTCTCGCGCACGAGCCGCGCCGGCTGTGGCGCCGCTACGCGCGCTACAACCCTCGCTTCGTGACCGGGTTCGCCCGTCAGTGGCTACGCCACAGCCTCATCGGATCACCCAGCGAATAGTCTTACCGAGATGCATGCCGACGTCTCGGTCATCGGGCTAGGGCGCGTCGGCCTGCCGCTGGCACTCTCCTTCGCCGATCGCGGTCTGCGCGTGATCGGGATCGACAACGACCCGGTGCGCCTGGATGCCGTGCGCCTCGGGCAGATGCCCTTCCAGGAGACCGGCACCGACGAGCTGCTCGAGCGGCTGCATCCGACGGGGCTGCTGCAGCTCTCTGACCGTGTCGAGGACGCCGCCGCCGCCGACCACATCGTCATCACGCTGGGCACGCCGTCGTTCTCCCACATCGAGATCGACATGAGCGGCATCCGCTCGGCGCTGGACGACCTGATCCCGCATCTGCGTCCCGGCCACGCGCTGACGCTGCGCTCGACGATCGCCCCCGGCACGACCGAGTTCGTCGCCGGCTACGTCGCCAAGCACCGCGGCTTCACGATCGGCGAGGACCTGTTCGTCGCGCACTGCCCCGAGCGGATCGCGGCCGGGCACTTCCTCGAGGAGATCTCCACGCTTCCGTGCATCGTCGGCGGTGTCGGAGAGCGCTCCGGCGATGTCGTCGCCGAGCTGTTCGAGGTGTTCGGCGCGCGGATCGTGCAGACGACGCCGGTCCAGGCGGAGCTCGCGAAGATCTGGACGAACATCATCCGCTACACCCAGTTCGCCCTGCCCAACCTGCTGATGATGGACTGCGACCAGTACGGGGCAAACGTCTTCGAGGTCATCGACCTCATCAACCGCGACTACCCGCGCGGCGGCATCGCCCGCCCCGGCTTCACCGCCGGCACCTGCCTGCGCAAGGACTTCACGTTCTCCGAGGAGCGCTCCAACGCCCCCGGCATGCTGCTCGCCGTCTCGCGCGTGAACGAGACGGTGCCGCACTTCCTCGTCGAGGGCGTCAAGCGCCGCCTGGGCAAGCTCGCCGGGCGCAAGGTCGCCGTGCTCGGCCTCGCGTTCAAAGCCGACACCGACGACGAGCGCGACTCACTCGCCCACAAGCTCGTGCGCCTGCTCGAGCGCGAGCTCGCCGACGTCGCCATCCACGACCCCCACGTGGCGACACCGACGCTGGGGCTGGACGAGGCCGTGGCGGACGCTGAGGTCGTGTTCGTGGCGACGAATCACTCGGAGTTCTGCTTGCCGCTGACGCTGGAGCGGATCGGGGAGCGTGGGGGTGCGGAGTGTCTGGTGGTTGATCCGTGGAACTGCTTTGGGGCGGCGCAGGTGTTTGCGTATGCGTCGGAGCTTGCGATCCTGTCGGGGGCTGTGTGACGTCCAAATTTTTGACGCTGAGTCCTTGCTGAACGATCAGCGGGTCAGCGACCGGCGCAGGCCAGCGCGCAGGCGCCCGAGCAGCGCCGCCTGCGGCCGCTCGGCCGGCGGCGCCGGGGCCGGGTGCTTCCCAGCGAGGATCGCCGCGGGGTTGTCCTCGCAGAGCGTCGCGACGAGGGCGCCGAGCCCCGCGGCCTCGAGTGCCGCCAACCCGCAATTCGGCACGCCGACGCCAAAGACCGCTCCCGATTGCGAGGCCCTCGTCAGTTCCTCTACGTCGGCGACGCCGCCCGCGGCCTGCTGCTCGCCGCCGAGCGCCTGGACACGAGCGAGCCGGTCAACCTCGGCACCGGCCGCGAGACGTCGATCCGCGAGCTCGCCGAGCAGATCGAGAGCCTCGTCGGCTACGAGGGCGAGACCGTCTGGGACACTTCGCAACCAGATGGTCAGCCACGCCGCTTCCTCGACGTATCGCGGGCCCGCGATCTGATGGGCTTCGGAGCGCTCGTACCCCTCGCCGAGGGCCTGGGCCGCACCATCGAGAGCTTCAGGGCCACCGCCGCGACATCGTCGTGAGCGCGCGCCGCGCGCTGATCACGGGAATCGCCGGGCAGGACGGGTCCTATCTCGCCGAGCTGCTGCTCCAGGAGGGCTACGAGGTCTTCGGCATCGTGCGCAACTCGCCGCTCGCCCACCACCAGAACCTCGTCGCGATCCAGGACGACATCACGCTCATGCAGGGCGATCTGCTCGACCAGATGACCCTGCTGGAGGCGATCACGAAGGCGGAGCCCGACGAGCTCTACAACCTCGCGGCGACCTCGTTCGTCCCCGCCTCGTGGCGCCAGCCGGTGATGACCGCCCAGTTCACCGCCGTCGGGGCGACCGCGATCCTCGAGGCGATCCGGATCACCCGCCCCGGCCTGCGCTACTACCAGGCTTCATCCTCGGAGATCTTCGGCGCGACGGACACGACCCCCCAGGTCGAGACGACGCCGTTTCGGCCGCACAACCCCTACGGCGTGGCGAAGCTCTACGCGCACCTGATGGTGTCGACGTACCGCGCGCGCTACGGCCTGCACGCGTCCAGCGGCATCCTCTACAACCACGAGTCGCCGCGCCGCCCGGCGGAGTTCGTGACCCGCAAGGTGACGCGGGGCGCGGCGGCGATCAAGCTCGGGCTGCAGAGCGAGCTGCGGCTGGGCAACCTCGACGCCCAGCGCGACTGGAGCTTCGCCGGCGACGTCGTCGAGGCGATGTGGCTGATGCTGCAGCAGGACACCGGCGGCGACTACGTCATCGGCAGCGGGGTGGGCCACACCGTCCGGGAGCTGACGCAGGCCGCCTTCGGCCGCGTGGGCCTCGACGCGGACGACTACGTCGTCGTGGACCCGGAGTTCGTGCGGCCGCTGGACCCGATCCCGCTCGTCGGCGACGCCACGCTCGCCCGCGAGAAGCTCGGCTGGAAGCCGCGCACGAGCTTCGAGGAGATGATCGGGATGATGGTCGAGCAGGATCTCGCCGAGTTGCGGGACAAGCGCCCCGCGGCTTCGTCGCTCGGGTAGGCACCTGCTTCACGCCCGATGCGAAGCGCATCGCTTCGCATCGCTGCCTCATAGACTTGCACCATGAGCAGAGCCATCACGGTCCGCTTGGACGACGAGGATCACGCCGCGCTGCAGACGCAGGCCGCGCGGCTTCGCATCCGTCCCGGCACGCTGGCTCGGATCCTCGTGCATACCGGTTTGAACGGCGACGCGACCGTTGCCGGAAGCGCGCCTGCGAGCGCTGCGCTCGCTCGACTCGTGCGGCGGTCGCAGGAGCACGCTCCGGCTGATGCCGTTGGCCTGATCTCAGAGGCTCGCGTCGCGCTTGATCGAACCCGGTGAGCGTCGTCGTCGACGCAAGCGTCCTTGTTGCCGTCGTCGTGGCCGACGCAATGCCGCTGATCTCGGGTCCCAGTCCGGCTGGTGGCCTGACCCCGTGCCGAGCGATCACAGCCGAGGGCCGCGCTCATTGAAGCCAGTGGATGAAGCTGGGATACGGCGGGTCCGCGGTGACGAACGCCTCAATCGAGGTCACGAGCGCGCCGATGGTCTCGGGTCCTTGGCGGAACCGGCGGGGGTGCAGGATGACGATGCCGTGGTGGTCACGTCCCAGATCGCGGTAGCGGCGATCGAGCGCGAGAACGTCTTCGCGGTTGTACGTGACGATCGCTCGCGAGTCTTGCTGTGCGTGCTCGAACAGCTCCGGGTCGGAGAGGCCCCGCAGCTCAGCACGTTCGGCGACGGCGACTGCTGCATGGCTACGGCTACGCAGCTGCTGGGCGATCGCCACCGGCAGCATCTCGTCGAGCAAGAGCCTCACCGCAGCGCATCGTGCTCACGGCGCCACCGCTCCTCCGCCGTGTCGGCCTCATCGAGGTACCGGCGAATGGGCTCGTCGATCTCGTCTCGATACTCGCCGTAGTAGCGAACGGCAGCGCGAACCTGCGCGGCGGTCAGGCCGCCCCATTGCGCAGTGGAAGCGAGCGCAGCCTCCCCCTCCAGTCCGCTCGCCCGTATTGCGGCGATCACCTCCCACACGTCCGGCCCTCCGGCCAGCCCAGACCGTCTGCCGCCAGGGCCATCGCGGAAGACGACCCCCGGGTGATCCTCCATCCGCATCCCCTCATCGAGGTAGCGCTCGGCCAGGCGAGACTTGTTGAGCCCTACGCGCGCACCGCGGCGTTCGAGACGATCGATGATCGAGGGATCCAAGCGTGCGGAGAACTGACGTGCTCGTGCCATGTATGACACTGTAACGCACACTCGGGCCACCGAGGCGGCTACACGCTAGGCCTAGGCATCAAGATGTCTTGTGAGCCGATGTTACGCTGCTGTTGTGCGCACCACGGTCACGCTCGAGGACGACCTGGCGCTACAGCTGCGTGAGCGTGCCCGCGAGCGTGACCTGTCCTTCAAGGCGGTGCTCAACGAGGCGATCCGGGCTGGGTTGACCGACTCGGGTGCCCCGCCGGCGCCATACCGCATGAAGACCAGCCCGATGCGAGCCAAGCCCGGCATCGACCTGACCCAGGCCCTGCAGCTCGCCGGCCAGCTGGAGGACCAGGAGATCGTCCGCAAGCTCGAGCACCGCAACTGACACCTTCAACCGTCGGCGGCCCCTGCGCGGTAGCCTTCAGGGCGCTATGACCGTCAAAGAGCAACTGCATCGCGTGATTGACGGCATGAGCGATCTGGAGGCGGCGGGGTTGCTGAGGCTCATCGCAGCCCCAGGCGCCGGCGACGACGCGATGGCCGCGTATCTTGCTGCTGCTCCGCCGGACGACGAGCCGTTGACGGCCGAAGATCTCGACGCTGCTCGCGAGGCTCTCGGGGATCTCGCCGCTGGCCGTCTCGTTGGGCTCGACGAGCTCGCCCGAGAACTCGGTTGAGCCACGGGCCATGGCGCGTCCAGCTCGCTCGCCGAGCCGAACGCGACCTACGTCGCCTCGACCCGCCCGTACGCGAACGAGTGATCGCGGGTCTGCGACGAATCGCCGAACTCGACCCCTCCGCCGACGTCAAGCGCCTTCAGGGCCAGCCGGACTTGTGGCGCCTATGGGTCGGTGACTGGCGCGTGCTGTTCGTCTATGACCACCAAGAACAACGCATCATCGTCACGCGGGTGCTCCCGCGCGGACGCGCGTACGACCGCTGAACGACCGATCGCCTTTCCTCAGTACACCGCCGCGTCGTCGTCCCTCAGTTCGGGTGAGCCGCAACCGGGGATCGCGGCGTCGAGATCGGTAGCTTGCTCGCGATGACCTCCGACTGCCGCGTGCGGCCATGAGCCGCGTCCTCGTCACGGGCGGCGCCGCCACGATCGGCGCCGCGGTCGTCCGCCGTCTGCTGCGCGACCCCGACTACGAGGTGCGCGTGTCCGACCAGCGCCCCGCACCGCAGTGGATGCGCGAGGGCTGCGAGGTCCACACCGGCGACCTGCGCGACCTCGCCCAGGCGCGCGAGGCAACGGCGGGCTGCGCGCAGGTCATCCACCTGGCCGCGATCGTCGGCGGGATCGCGAACTTCCACAAGCTCCCGCACACGCTGACGAGCGTCAACAGCGCGCTCTACGACGCGATCATCCAGGCGGCGCTTGACCACGGCGTCGAGCGCTTCGTCTACGTCTCCTCCTCGATGGTCTTCGAGCGCGCGACGCAGTACCCGACGACCGAGGAGCACATCTGGGAGACGCCGATGCCGCGCTCGGCCTACGGCTTCTCCAAGATGGCCGGCGAGGTGTGGTGCCGCGCGGCGCACGACGAGCACGGCCTGCCCTACACGATCTGCCGCCCGTTCAACGCCTACGGGCCGGGCGAGATGCCCGACGACGAGCCCGGCATCGCGCACGCCGTACCCGACCTGATCCGCAAGGCGCTGTCGGGCCAGCATCCGCTGGAGATCTTCGGCTCGGGCGAGCAGACGCGAACGCTGACGCACATCGACGACATCGCCGACGGCGTCGTCGCCGCGATGCACTCTCCGGCCGGCCTGAACGAGCACTTCAACATCTCCGCGTCCGACGAGCTGACCGTCGCGCAGATCGCGCGGATCATCTGGGAGGCCTGCGACCGCGACCCCGCGACGTTCGAGCTCGAGCACCTGCCGACGTTCGCCGTCGACGTCGTGCGCCGCTGGCCGGACGTCAGCAAGGCGCAGCGGATGCTCGGCTGGGAAGCGCAGATCGGCGTCCGCGAGGGCGTCGCGCAGACCGTCGAGTGGCTGCGCGAGCGCTTGGCCACGGCGTAGCGACCGCGGGGAGAGCACTGTCCGTCGGCGGCGTCGCCAGCGTCGGCGACGCGTGGGGCGCCGGGGCACGTGCAGCGCCTCCGGCGCCCGCAGGCACCGCGCCTCTCCCCCAGCCAAGGGGGTGGACCCTATAACCCGATCGCGCTCGCGCGCAAGCAGGATTTAAGAAGCGCCCGCGACGACGCCGTCGAGCGCCTCGTAGGTGAGCCGCAGCCCGTCGGCGATCGGCGTGGCGGCACGCCAGCCGAGGCGCTCGCGGGCGCGCGTGGCATCCAGGCACGAGCGGTCAAGCTCGCCGAGACGGGCGGGCGCGAACTCGGGCTCCGGGGTCTGCGGGCCGTGCAGCTGCGACAGCACCCGCACGAGCTCGAGCACCGACGTCTCCTCCTCGGTGCCGACGTTCACGACCCCCGTCTCCCGCGCGTCGCCGGCGGCGATCAGCGCCTGCACGAGATCGCCGACATAGACGTAGTCGCGCGTCTGGGTGCCGTCACCGAAGATCTTCGGCCGCCCGCCGGCCCTGATGCGGCCACAGAAGATCGCGATCACGCCGGCCTCGCCGTGGGGGTCCTGACGCGGGCCGTAGACGTTGCCGAAGCGCAACGCGATCGTCGACAGCCCGTACAGGCGCTCGTAGAGCCCGAGGTACAGCTCGGCGCAGCGCTTGCTCTGGCCGTAGGCCGCCATCGGCAGCGCCGGCACGGTCTCAGGCGTCGGCAGCACGTCGGCCTCGCCGTAGATCGCGCCGCCGGTCGAGGAGAAGACCACGCGGGGCGGACGAGCCGGATTCGTCGCGCGCGCTGCCTCGAGCACGTTGATCGTGCCCTCGACATTCATGCGCGCGTCATAGGCGGGGTCGGCAAGCGAGCGGCGCACGTCGACCTGCGCGGCGAGGTGGAAGATCGTCGCGGGGGCGAGATCGGCGACGAGCTGCGCGAGCGCGGCGCCGTCGCGGATATCGGCGCGCCGCAGACGCGCGCCTCCCTCCAGCGCCGCCGCGATGTTCGACTCGCGACCGCTGGACAGGTCGTCGACGATGGTGACGGCGTCACCGCGCGCCAGCAGCGCGTCGACGAGATGCGAGCCGATGAACCCGGCGCCGCCGGTGACGAGCGTCTGCATGCGGCGCGAGTGTAGTGGGCCGTTTCCGGCGCCCGGCGTGCACGTGCGGGTGGGGTAGTCTCGTTTGGCGCTCGGGGGGCCGGGGGTAGGCGCGCAGCAGGACACATCACGACTAGGAGCACGCCATGAGCCTTCCGATGCGCCAGACCAAGAAACGCGATCAGGCGCTCGACGCGATCGCGTCGCTTGCCAAGACGTGGTCGGAGTGGCGCCTCGGCGAACGCGCCTCGAAGTCCGTCGCGGTCGGCCGCAAGAAGGCCGAGAAGGCCGCCAAGTCGGCAGGCAAGACCGCCAAGCAGGCCCGCAAGTCGGCCAAGAAGACCGACGTCTCGACCGTCGCCAACGCGATCAAGGGCACGCCGCTGAAGGTCGCCGGGGCGATCGCGCTCGTCGGCGGCGTCGGCGCCGCGGTGGCCAAGAAGCTCAAGGGCGGCGGTCACGCCGAGCCGCTCTACACCCCGCCGCCGGCACCGGCCCCGAGGCCGCCGGCGCCCGCGCTGGCCGACGTCCCCGCTCCCGAGCCGACGCCGGTCGTCGTCGAGGACCTCGGCGAGGCGGCGCCTGCCGAGGCCGAGCCGGCCGCCGATGACGCCGCCGCCGAGCCCGCGGACGAGGCGCCGGAGGAGCCGGCCGCCGAGGTGGCCGAGCCCGTCGTGCCAGAGGCCGATGCGCAGGCCGACGTGCCGGAGACCGATGCCGAGGCCGACGCTGACGAACCCGACGGCGACGGCGAGCCCGACGGCGACGGCGACGCCGAAGCCGAAGCCAGCAAGGCCTAGACCGCCAGCAGCGCGCGCAGGGATGCGCAGCGCGAGCGCGGCGGGGCGATGTTCGAGGGGGTCTTGCGATTTGCGGGCCTCATAGGCACGTAATTCGCAAGACCCCTCCATGCGGAGCGATGCTCGCGACGATCGTGTGACCGACCAACACGCGTCTGCGACAACACACGCGCGAACGTGTCACGAAACTCTGCGGGCGCGGCCAGACGCGGGCCATCACGAGCACACCGACTCGTACACCGCCCGCAGCAGAGGAGCGACCGCCGCGGGCGAGGCGAGCTCGAGCACCCGCCGGCGCCCCGCCTCACCGGCCTGCGCGTCGCCGAAGCGCGCCGCGACGACGGCGGCCAGCGCAGTCACGTCGCCGGGCGCGACGAGGCCGGCCGGGTCGCACAGCTCGGGCAGCGCCCCGATCGCGCTGCCCACCACCGGCAGCCCCGCCGCCATCGCCTCCGCGGCAGCGAGGCCGAAGGTCTCGGCCGAGCGCGAGGGCACGATCGCCAGACCCGCCGCCGCGCGCAGCTCGCGTCGTGTCGCGTCTTCGGCATCTTTTT
>JBBSQG010000095.1:0-9209 GCA_038258125.1 Solirubrobacterales bacterium | reverse complement strand
CCCATAGCTTCCATAGTCTTGAGCGGGCCATGCCCGAGCTTCCGGAGGTCGAGATCACCGCCCGCCGGCTCGACGCCGCGCTGCGCGGGGCGACGATCGAGTCCGCGCTCGCGCCGGGGATCAACGCGCTGAAGACGTTCGACCCGCCGCTGTCGGCGCTCGAGGGGCGCGCGATCACGGCGGTCGGCCGGCGTGGCAAGCAGTTCGTGATCGAGGTCGACGGCGGCCTGGCGCTGCTGATCCACCTCATGAGCGCCGGTCGCCTGCAGCTCTACGCCAAGCGCGCGGGACCGCGCGACCGCACCTCGCGGCTCTTGCTGCGGATCGCCGAGGGCGCCGACCAGCCGGCGCGCGAGCTGCGCCTGCGCGAGTTCGGCACCAAGCAGGCCGCCTGGGTCAAGCTGCTGCCAACCGACCAGGTCGACGTGGAGGAGCTGATCGCGACGCTCGGCCCGGAGGCGTGGCCGCAGCCGCCCGACGACCTCGGAGCGCTGCTGCAAGCGGCGCGCCCGCTGCACACGCTGCTGCGCGACCAGCGCGTGATCGCGGGCATCGGCCGATCGTGGGTCGACGAGATCCTCTGGACTGCGCTCCTGTCGCCGTTCAAGCGCGGCAACGACCTCACCGACGCCGAGGCGCTGGCGCTGCGCGAGGCGATCGCCGACGTGCTCGACGGGGCGATCGAGCACTACGAGCAGGTCGTCACGCTGCCGATCCCCGACAAGCTGCCGCTGCCGCTGCAGGTCCATCGCAAGGCGGGCGAGCCGTGCCCGCGCTGCGGCGCGACGATCGAGGCCGTCCACTACGAGGATTACGTCATGTGCTACTGCCCGGCCGAGCAGACGGCCGGCAAGGTGCTCAAGGACCGGCGGCTGTCGCGGCTGCTGAAGTAGCCGTCAGCCGCGCCGTCGTCGTGCTCAGCGCCGGCCGAGACGGAGGCCCCCGCCGAGGATCGCGCCCACCAGGTTGCCCGTGAAGGGCTTGGAGCCCGGCACGAGCTGTACGCCGCCCAGCGCCGGTGCCTTCGCGTGCATGTAGGCCAGCTCGCGGCCAAGGTCGCCGACGCCGTTGGTGGCCGGCAGCGGGGCGAGGTTCAGCGTGCTGAGCACCCCGATCGCCTGGCCCGCGGCGTTCAGGAAGCCGCTGCCCGAGTCGCCCGGGATGCCCGGCGTCACGGTCAGGACCGTGCGGCTCCAGCCGTTGCCCGCTATCGCGACGACGACGCCCTGCTTCGGGCTCAGCGCGGTGATGCCGAGGCGCAGGCTCGAGTTGCCGTAGGAGTAGACCGTCTGCAGGCGTCCGGCGCCGCCACCGACGGCGGTCGGCCCGCCGTACCCGGGAACCGAGGAATCGACGTTCGCGGCGTCGGCAGGATCGAGCTTGACGAGCGCGAAGTCGTTGTACTGGCAGGCGCTGGCGTCCGACTCGCCGTCGGCCTGCATCGTCAGCCACGAGTTGTAGGCCAGCGTGCCGGGCCGGCTTGCGCCCGTCACCGAGACCGGGGTGCCGAGCGGCAACGACCCGCTGGTACAGCCGTCTGTCTCCGTGCTGCCACCGGTGCCCGAGCAATGTGCGGCCTGCCCGATGTACGTGTTCGACGCATCGCGAAAGATGAAGTTCGACGTGCACTGGGCACCGGCGGTGCTCGTCTGCACCCCCGGATGGACGGCCGCGGCGGCGGCGCCCGAGGTGGCGGCGAGACCCGCGCTCGCGAGCAGGATGGCGATGGCGGTGCGCTTCATGTTGGCTCCCTTGCCGTTGCGGATGAGATCCCCAGGTCGTCGCGAGCTCGGCTGCCCGGCGTCGGCTCGCACGAGGTGCTTGCGCGGCGAGCCTAGCCGCCGACCCGCTCCGCCGCGCTGCTTCGCGGATCTTTCTCAGTCGCGCACCCCGTGCAGCGGGTTGGGGATCTGCACGTAGCGATCGACGTCGTTGTGCAGCCGCGTGCGCAGCTTCGCCTTGCACGGCCAGGTCGCGTCGTCGAGCAGGCGATCGAGCAGCGCCGTGGCCCCGCCGCCGCGCTCGCGCTCGGCCCGCAGCAGCGCCTTGAGATCGGCGAGCAGGACGATCTCCTCGACGTGCCCGGCGACCCCGAGCGCGTTGATCACGCCGAGCGCGTTGTCGAGGAAGGGGCCCTCGCCGATGCCGGGACCGGTGGCGCCGATGTCGTCGTGGGCGGCCTGACTCTGCGGTGAGCCGTGGGTCTCGCGCAGGACGCAGCGCACCGGCCAGCCGCCGTCGAGCTCAAGCAGCGTGTTCTGCTGATCGGTCTGGACCGACAGGCCGAGCTCGGCGCAGACACGTAGCAGCGCGATGATCGCGATGTCGGCGTAGCGGGCGAACCACTCGCGGGCGATCTCCTCCGCGGGCCGGCCGCTCTCCTCGGCCAACCGAGCGACGATCTGCGCCAGGCGGCTGGCACCGCCAAAGGGATGGTCCTGCAGCAGCACCTCGACGGCGCTGATGTCGGCGTCGGAGTCCGCGCCCCAGCGGTTCTCGCGCAGCTGCACCGACATGCCCGGCACCGGCATGCCGTCGACGGCGAGCGCGAGGTACGCCGGGTCCTGCAGGAAGGACAGGTGGGAGGCCAGCGCGGCGGCGGCGTCGGCCTGCTCTGCGAACTCGCGTGCGCCCGCGACCGCGCCCTCCAGCTCGGCGACCGGCGTCAGACGCATCTCGTCGGTCATGTGGGCATGCAGCGTGAACGTCAGCTGCCACGGCCAGTCGGCGTGGTAGACGGTGCGCATCGAGGCCGTCGGGGTCGCTTGGCTGCCGAGCTCACCGAGGTCGACGATGCGGCCGTCGGCGAGCAGACCGCTGACCGGTGCGGTGTCACGCTGGTGAGCGAGCTCCCAAGGATGGACAGGCAGCAGCACGCGCTCGCCGAGCTCGGCCAGCGCGACATCCAGCGCCGCGCCGTCGACGGCCGGATCGTCGCGCAGCAGCTGCTCGGTAAGCGTTGCCGCGGGCGTGCCGGTCGCGCTGTCATGCTCGATCAGCGCCGGATCGACGGCCAGCCAGCGCAGCCCGAACCGCGCCTGGGTCTCGGGCGCGTAGGCGGCGGGGTCGTCCATCCCCCAGCGGCTCTTGACCGTCGGATGGGCCATGTGGCCGAGCAGGCCGGCCTGCTCGCTCTCGATGAAGGCCAGCGGATCGGCGCTCCACAGCGCGTCGACCTCGCCAGCGCGCTTGTCGAGCACGGTGCCGATCGCGTTGACACTCTGGCGGATGCGCGACAGCAGCAGCGTCGGATCCGGTCCGCGCAGGTGGCGGGCGGTCATCTCCGGGCCGGCGTGCGTCTCACCGAGCTCGTCGGCGAGCATCGACATGAGCGTCTCCAGCGAGATCGCCCACGGCTCGCCGCCGGCCATCGCGATCTGGGCCGGCGTGCGAAAGCGGTGGCGGTGCGTCGGCGACAGGTGGCGCACGCCGGCGAGGATCGCGGTGCGGTCCTCGGGGACGGGGAAGACGGCGATGAACTCGTCGCCCTGCTTGGCCAGATCGGGCAGCGACTCGGCGGGCAGCGGGCGCCACTCGCCGCCTTCTCGCGTGTAGCAGTTGAGGATCGCCTCGGTGACGGCAGCCTGGGCGGCGTCGAAGCCCGGCGTCTTCGGCCACTCGCGCACCTTCATCCAGGCGCGGTCCTTGAGATCTTCTTGGCTGTGCGTGCTCATGCGTCACCCGTCGTCGATTGCGCCAGTGCCCTGCGGCCTACCCGAACGATGCTACGCAACGCCGATTCGCCGAGATCAGTGCGATCATTGGCCCGGTGATCGGCCCCGGCGCAACGGCTCCCGGCTTCGCGCTGCCCGACCAGGACGGCGAGACGGTCAGCCTGTCGGCGCTGCGCGCACGGCCGGTCGTCGTGTACTTCTATCCCAAGGCCGACACGCCGGGGTAAGCGGTAGCAGAAGTGCTACCGTCCGGGTATGGCGACAATCCCGCAGAAGGAGTTGCGCAACAACGTCGGCGAGGTGCTGCGCCGTGCGGAGGGTGGCGAGCAGATCACGATCACGGTGTCCGGCCGGCCAGTAGCCCAACTGGGCCCCGCCCGGGATCGCCAGTGGGTGCCAGCCGCCCAGCTTGAGGATCTGTGGCGGCTTCCGGTCGACGACGCCCTAGCCAGTGACCTGGCGCGGTTCAGGGCCGGCCTGCGCGACCCTTGGGCCTGAGCCGTGGAGCGTGTGGTCCTGGACACCTCGATCCTGATTGGCTCCGATCCGCTGCCGCCTGAGCTGAGCACGGCGATCAGCGCCGTGTCCATCGCCGAGTTGCACTTCGGGCTGCTGGTCGCCCGTGATGAGCAGGCACGTGCGACGCGGGCGACGCGCCTGGGGCTCATCGAGGCGCGCTATCCCGACCCGCTGCCGGTCGATGACCGGGTCGCGCGGCAATGGGGCAGCCTGCAGGCCACGTTCGTCAGTCGTGGCGCCAGATCGCGGCGGCGTAGCGCTGACCTGGCGATCGCGGCGACAGCGATCGTTCACGACGCGACGCTGGTCACCCACAACCTGAACGACTTCAAGCTCATCGACGATCTTGTCCGGGTCATCACGCCAGCAGGTCTCTGAGTCCAGCGCCACGGACCGGAGCAGCGCCAGTGGACTCGTCCACTAGGTTCAGAGCATGCTCGAAACCGGCGACCAAGCCCCCGACTTCGCCCTCCCCAATCAGGACGGCCAAGACATCACGCTGAGGTCCTTCAATGGCAAGACCGTCGTCCTCTCTTTCGCCCCCAGAGCCGACACGCCCGGATGCACGACGCAGGCCTGCTCGATCCGCGACCGTGAGGCCGACTACGCCGCCGCCGGCGTCACGGTGATCGGCGTCTCGCCGGACCCGGTGGCGAAGGTCAAGAAGTTCCACGACAAGCGCGATCTGAACTTCACGCTGCTGGCCGACGCCGACCACGCCGTCTGCGAGCAGTACGGCGTCTGGGTTCAGAAGTCGATGTACGGCAGGACGTACATGGGCGCGCAGCGGGCGACGTTCATCATCGACGCGGGCGGCATCGTCCGGCACGTCATCCCGAAGGCCTCGCCGAAGACGCACGACGACGAGGTGCTCGCGGCGCTCGGCGGGCTCGGCATCGGCGGCTGACCCGACCGCCCCGACTGTTCAAACGGCTGGCCTTCGACGCCGGCAGCGACGCCCACGCGCAGCTGGAGTCCGCCACGGGGCTGCCAGGCGCTGGTCGCGGCGACCCGCCGCGCGGTCGCGTAGACCACGTGTCTCGCGCAACCTCCGCCGGGCACCGCCGTTGCAGCAGCATGCGAACGCTCACCACCACCCTCCTCGCCCTGCTGGTCCTGGCCGCACCCGCGGCTGCGCAGGATGTCGCGCGCCTGGACCGTCCCTCGCCGATCTCCGCCCACGACGGCTGGCTGGCCTGGAGCGCACGCGACGCCGACGGGATCTTCCGTCTCACCCTGCGCGACCCCGACGGCCACGTGACGACGCCGCCCATCGCCGGCCGCACGACGTCCTTCGATGTCGACCTCGGACCCGGACCCGACGGGCTCGTCGCGACGTACTCACGCTGTCGCCACGAGGTCCCGAGTGTCGGCTCCTACCTGCCCGCCGACTACGACGAGGGCGACGGCTGCGACGCCTACCTGCTCGGCGTCACGACGGGCTCCGAGCGCCGTCTGAGCGGGCTCAGCACCAACAGCGCCGACGAAACGTGGCCGACCGTCTGGCATGACACGGTCGCCTTCGTGCGCTCCTACGACCGCAAGCCGACGCTGCCCTACATCTACACGCGGCCGCTCGCCGGTGGGCACAGCGTGCGCCAACCGGGCGGGGCCCGCAAGGTCTGCACGCGCAGCGGCCGGCGCCTGAGCTGCACCGACGAGCGCGTCAGCCGCCCGTACGCGCTGGACCTCTACGGCCGCCGGCTGGCCTTCGGGTGGACCTACGCCGGGCGCTCCGAGGGCCTGGACACGGAGATCCGGCTCGACACGATCGGCGGCGGGCACGCGCGCATCGCCTATCAGGCCGGCGGCGGGCTGACCGGGCGCGCGCTCGGATGGCCCGGGTTCGAGAGCGGGCGCGTGTACTTCAGCGAGGCGTGCTACGCCGACACCAGCGGCTGCGTCCGCCAGCCCGAGCTGCAGCGCTACCGGATCAGCCGCCGCCTGACCCAGGGCGCCGACGCCGACAAGGCGATCCTCGCCCATGAGCGCGACAGCGGCGTGAACTGGCTGCTGATCGATGAGGCCAGCGGCACCGACTGCCAGGGCGACCCTGCGGTGCCGGGCGGAACCTGCGTCCTGCGCGCCGTGCGTCCGACCTTCGGCTGACGGCGGCTGGGCACATCCCCGGTCGGCGCGCGAAGCGCTCGTCAGTCCCGGCGGCTGGGGCACATCCGCCGCAGCTCGCAGTCCGCACAGCCCGGGCGCTGCGCATGGCACGTGCGGCGGCCATGGCGCAGCAGGTTGACGTGCAGCTCGAGCTCGGCGCCCGGCGGCGTGAGCGCGAGCATCGCATCGTGCAGCTCCTCGAAGGGGGCCTTCGGGCGCAGCAGACCCAGGCGCGTGGCGACGCGGGAGACGTGCGTGTCGACCGGCACGTCGCGCAGGCCGAACGTGAACAGCAGCACGCAGGCAGCCGTCTTGCGCCCGACGCCGGGCAGCGCGCAGAGGTAGGCCTGCGACTCGGCGACCGGAGCATCGGCCATCCAGTCGAGGTCCAGCGGATCGCCGATCGCTTCGAGGATCGCCTGGATGCGCGCGGACTTCACCTTCGAGATGCCACCCGGACGGATCGCCTCCTCGATCTGCGTAAGCGGCGCGTCGCGCACCTGCTCCCACAGCGCGAAGCGCTCGCGCAGCCGCAGGTAGGCGACGTCGCGGTTGCGGTCGTTCGTCGACTGCGACAGGACCGTCAGGATCAGCTCGGCGATCGGGTGGCCGTGCGGGCCGGCGACCGGCACGCCGTAGACGTCGGCCAGCCGCGCGCGGATCCGCGCCACCCGGGCCCGGGCCGGCGGCCGCCAGTCGTGCTTGGTCAATCGAGCGCGCCCCAGCGCTCGCAGGCGCGGGCGGCCCGCTCCGCGGCGGCGGGCAGCGAGGCGGCGAGCGCCGGCGGGTAGTAGTCGGTGCGGCCGAGCTGGGCGATCAGCACGCCGAGGAAGACGTCGCCGGCACCAATCGTGCTGCGCACCTGGGCGGGAGCGGCGCGGACGTCGAGGTTCATCCCCCGCGCGCGCAGGATCGCCCCCTGCGCGCCGAGCGTGACGATCACGTGCTGGGCGCCACCGGCGAGCAGCGCGGCGGCCGCCGCGACGGGATCGCTCTCGCCGGTCATGACGCGGGCCTCGGCCTGGTTGCACTTGACACGGAAGGCCCCGGGCACGCAGGCGTGGCAGGCCGCGGCCGCGCCGCCGGGACGGTCGCGCCAGCGGCGCATCCGGATGCTCGGGTCAAACACGACCGGGCAGTCGAGCTTCAGCGCGCATTCGCGCGCGGCCATGGTCAGCCTGGCGGCGGCCGGATCGGCGAGCGTGTTGGAGGAGAACAGCAGCGCGTCGGATGCCGCGACGGCGTCGAGCAGGCGGCCGTCGAGCGCGGCCAGGCTCGCCGCGACGCCGTCGCCGTAGAGCGCCCACGTTGGCTCGCCGCGCTCGTCGACGGTCGTGAAGGCGACCGCGGTTGCGTGGCCCGCGGCAAGCTCGAACCAGCGCAGGTCGACGCCGGCGGTCTCGAGGCGCTCGTGCAGCCAGGCGCCCCACGGGTCGTCGCCGGCGCCGCCCGCCAGCGACACCGCGGCGCCATCGCCGGCCGCCGTCGCCGCGACGTTGGCCATCACCCCACCGGGGGAGGGCACGAACGCATCTGCCTCGTGGATCGATCCGACGTGGCGATGGCAGATGAGGTCGACGAGCGCATCGCCGAAGCAGAGTGTCCGCACCCGCCTGAGGCTACAGTCCGGCGCGGTGCTGCCAGTGACCGAAACGACGCTCGAGCTCGACGACCAGCCGGTGTTCCTGCGCCGTGCCGGCAACGACCCCGTGCCGACGATCTTCCTGCACGGAGTCGGCACGAGCTCCTTTGACTGGATCGCCCCGCTGGCGATCGGGGGTGGCATCGCCATCGACCTGCCGGGCTTCGGACGCAGCGGCAAGCGCGGCGACCTCGACTACTCGCTGGCGGGCCACGTGCGCTTCCTCGATCGGCTGCTCGACGCGCTCGAGCTTGACCGCGTGCAGCTCTGCCTGCACGACTGGGGCGCGGCCGTCGGCCTGGCCTGGGCCGCCGAGCAGCCGGCACGCGTGCAGCGGCTCGTCGTCGTCAACGCGATCCCGCTGCTGGGCGGCTTTCGCTGGCAGGGACCGGCGCGGCTCGTGCGGGCGCCGCTCGTCGGGCCGATCGCCGTCGGCTTTGCCACCAAGCGCATGCTGCGTCGCGTGTCGCGCCGCGCGTCGGGCGGCTCGGCGGCGTTGCCCGAGCCGTTCGTGGCCAGCGCGGCCGAGGGCTTTGATCTCGGCACCGAGCGAGCGACGCTGGCGCTCCTGCGCAGCGCCTCGCCCGACGTCCTCGCCGCCGCGGGCGCGAACCGCGGCGCGATCACGGCGCCGGCGCTCGTGCTGTGGGGGGAGCGCGACCCCTGGATCCCGGCCCGCTTCGGCTCCGGCTACGCGGCCGCGCTCGGCGACGCGACGCTCGAGACGTTCGCCGACGCCGGCCACTGGCCGTGGATCGACCGGCCCGAGGCCGGCGCGCGGATCGTGAAGTTCCTCGCCGGCTGAGTCAGACCAGACCGCAGGGCGCCTGGCAGAACCAGCCGGCCAGCCCGCGAGCGCGGCGCCGAAGCCTCGGACCCCGGAGTCCTGCAAGGGTTGCCGGCGTGCCGCGCCGTCTGCTCCAACCATGGGTCGTCGCCGCGCTCGGCGCCGTGGTCTATCTCATCGTCGCGCCGCCCAGCGCCGACCTCGCCGCCCAGGAGTACCGCGCTGACCTCGGCCTGACGCTGTGGAACAACGGCTGGTTCGCCGGCCACCACACACCCGGCTACAGCGTGCTCTTCCCGCCGCTGGGGGGTCTGCTCGGCGTGCGGCTCACCGGGGCGCTCGCCGCCGTCGCCGCCGCCGCGCTGTTTGCCGCACTCGCGCGCCGGCACTGGCCCGCGCCGGCGAGCGCGGCGGCCGGGCTGTGGTTCGCGGCCGGCACGATCGCCGTGCTGCTCAACGGCCGCATCACGTTCCTGCT
>JBBSQG010000094.1:0-9242 GCA_038258125.1 Solirubrobacterales bacterium | reverse complement strand
CGCGAGCTCGGCGTCGACGTCTGGTTCAACCTTGGCGACCGCGACCTGGCGATCGGCATCCAGCGCGCACGGCGCCTCGCGGAGGGCGCCCGACTCACCGAGACGCTCGCCGAGCTCGGCGCCGCGCTCGGCCTGACCGCGCGGGTGCTGCCGATGTGCGACGAGCCCGTTCGCACATGGGTGCGCACGGGCAGCGACTGGATGGCGTTTCAGGAGTTCATGATCCGCGCCGGCGGCTCGTGCGCCAACTGCACGGTCGGCGGCATGGAGCTGCGCGGCATCGACGCGGCGCTCCCGACGCCCGAGATCCGCGCCGCGCTCGCCGGGGCGACCGCGATCATCATCGGCCCGTCCAACCCGGTGATCTCGATTGGCCCGATACTCGCTATTCCCGAGATGCGTCAAGCCATGCTCGACAGCCCTGCCCCGATCGTCGCGGTCTCACCGATCGTCGGCGGCGACGTGCTCAAGGGGCCGACGGAGGCGTTCATGCGCTCGGCCGGCATGGAGGCGACGACCGCGTCGATCGCCGAGCTCTACGCGGGACTGATCGACGGCCTCGTCGCCGATGAGCCCGCCGACGGGGTGCCCGTGCTGCAGACCGACACGCTGATGGCCGACGCCGGGAGCCGTCGGCGGGTTGCCGCCGAAGCGCTGCGGTTCGCCGAGGGATTGGCCGCATGACGCCGCGGACCCGCCCGCCGACGTTTGCGATCCTGCCGGTCAAGCGCTTCGCGGCCGCCAAGGCTCGCCTCGGCGGCGATGTCTCGGCCGGCACGCGGCGCGCCCTCGCCGAGTCGATGGTCACCGACGTGCTGATGGCCCTGCGCCGCACCGACGAGGTCGACGAGGTCTTCGTGGTGACGTCCGAGCCGACGGCCGATGCGATCGGGCGCGGCTATGGCGCGACCGTGCTCGTCGACGACGCCGAGGCCGGCCAGAGCGCGGCGGCGCTCATCGGCATCGCGCACGCGATCGAGCGGGGTGCCGGTCGCGTCGTGCTCGTGCCCGGCGACTGCCCGGCGCTCGACCCGCTGGAGCTGGCCGAGCTGCTGTCTCGCGAGACGCCCGCCCGCTGCGTGACGATCGTCCCCGATCGCCACGACACCGGCACGAACGCGCTCGTGCTGTCGCCGCCGGACGTCATAGAGCCGTCCTTCGGGCCCGACAGCCGGGCACGCCACGAGCAGCTGGCGGCCGCCGGCGGCGTCGCCTACGAGGTCGTCGAGGTCGAGACCCTGGCGATCGACGTCGACACCGCCGAGGATCTCGAGGCGCTGCGCCTGGCGCTCGCCGAGCGCCGCGGCGGAGCCGCCCACACGCGCGGGATGCTCAGCCGTCTCGCCGGGCGCGCGCGCGGGTCCACGGGTGGGTCGTGAGGTGACGGTGGGCGTGAGATCCGTCCGCGGTTTCGCGTCCACCGTTGCCTCACCTCCCACTGCGCCGTGATCCTCGCCGTCGCGCTGGCGAGCCTGCCGGAGATCGCTGCCGGCGACGACCTCGCGGCGCTGCTCGTCGCCGCGGCCGGCGAGCTGCAGGCCGGCGACGTGCTCGTCGTCTCGCACAAGGTCGTCTCCAAGGCGGAAGGGCGCGCGGTCATGCTTGCCGGCATCGAGCCCGGCGACCGGGCCGTCGCGCTCGCCGCCGAGCACGGCAAGGACCCGCGCCTCGTCGAGGTCATCCTCGGTGAGAGCGCGCAGATCGTGCGCTCGCGACCCGGGGTGCTGATCTGCCGTACGCCACACGGCTTCGTCTGCGCGAACGCCGGCGTCGACGCCTCCAACGCGGGCGCCGCCGGGCAGGTCGTGCTGCTCCCGGCCGACCCCGACGCCTCGGCGCGCGCGCTGCGCCGCGCGATCGGCGGGCTGACCGGCGTCGCGCCGGCCGTCGTGATCGCCGACTCCTTCGGTCGCGCCTGGCGGGTCGGTCAGTGCGACGTGGCGATCGGGATCGCCGGTCTCGCCGCGATCGAGGACTGGCGCGGGCGCCCGGACGCGGCCGGCCGGACATTGGACGCGACGATCATCGCGATCGCCGACGAAGCCGCGGCGGCCGCCGATCTCGCGCGCGCCGGCAAGGACAGCGGCGAGCCGGCCGTGCTCGTGCGCGGCCTCGAGCACCACGTCAGCGCCGATGACGGGCCGGGCGCTGCCGCGCTCGTGCGGGCGCGAGACGAGGATCTGTTCCTCTGACCCGTCCGGGCTGGAGCGGAGCGGCGGCGGCGGCTACTTGCACTTCGCGTTCGTGAACTCCTGCGGGCCGTGACCGGTCTGGCAGCGCTGCGTGTGCGCGTCGCCGGTGACCTCCCAACGACCGCTGCGCTGCTCTAGCTTGACTCCGTGGCGCATGTCGCGCACCGACGGATCGGTCATGCCGAAGACGGTCAGCGTCGCCGTCGCCTCGGTCGCCGACGTCTGGCAGGCGGAGATCGTCAGCCGCGAGATGTTGCCCTTGTCTGAGCCGTTGGGGAGCCTGACGTCGCCGGCATGCGCGCGGACCGCGAGCAGCAGCGCGCGGTCCGGCGGGACCTTGCAGTTCGTGGTGGCACCGGAGCCGCAGCCCGCGGCGACAAGCACGGCAAATAGGCAGATTGGTGCGAGAGCGAGGGTTCTCATCGGACCGGAACTATGCCGGTCGGCGGCGTTGCTCGTAGCCGGGCAGCGGATCAGCCCACGCGCTCGACGCGATAGCGCCGCTCGCCGGCCGGCGTCTCGACCGCCACCGTCTCGCCCGCGCGGGCGCCGACCAGCGCCTGCGCGACCGGCGACTCAAATGAGATCCGCCCGTTCTTCAGGTCCGCCTCGGTCGCCCCGACGAGCGTCAGGTCAAGCGAGCGGCCCGACGCCTCGTCGACGACGGCGACGGTCGATCCGAACGCGACGACATCGGATGCCTCGACGCGGTCGACGACCCGCGCGGCACGTAGGCGCTGGTTCAGACGCTTGATCTTCGTCTCCAGGAGCGACTGGTCTTCCTTGGCGATGTGGTACTCGGCGTTCTCCTTCAGGTCGCCGAGCTCGCGCGCCGCCTTGATGCGCACCGCCATCTGCGCGCGACCCTCCGTCTCGAGTTGCTCGATCTCGGCGCGCAGCGCGACGAGGCCCTCGGCAGTGATCTGCTCTGGCTCTAGCATCCGCGCAGGGTACCTAGTGTGCCCCGGTGCCTCACGCCGCTGCGACGCGCAGTGCGTAGCGGCGCCGGATGTCATAGAGCGTCGTGCGTTCGGCCGCGGGACGCCCCGCGCGGTGCGCGGCGCCGACGAGATCGGCCGGCTCGAGCATGACGCCGTGGTAGCTGCCGGCGAGGCGGCTGATGTTCTCCTCCATGAGCGTCCCGCCGAGATCGTTGACGCCCCAGCGCAGCGACTCGGTGGCCGCGTCGAGGCCCATCTTCACCCAGCTGGCCTGGAGGTTGCGGACGCTGCGCCCGAGGGCGAGGCGGAAGACCGCGGTGTGCTTGAGGTTCTCCTCGCGTGAGATCTCCGCCACGCCGTGGGTGCGGCCGAGCAGCGTGTGAAACGGGATGAAGCTCAGCGGCACGAACTCGGTGAAGCCGCCTGTCCGTTCCTGCAGGGCCCGTACGACGCGCATGTGCTCGGCGAGCTCCCATGGCTCCTCGATATGGCCGAACATGACGGTCGCCGTCGAGCGCAGGCCGGCGCGGTGGGATGCCTCGATGATCTGCACCCAGCGCGCGACCGGCAGCTTGTTGGGGCTGATCCGCTCGCGCACTCCGTCGTGCAGCACCTCGGCGGCGGTGCCCGGCGTCGAGTCCAGGCCGGCGGCGCGCAGGCGCGCGAAGACCGCCGCCGGCTCCAGGCCGCTGACGTCGCACATGTGGGCGATCTCCATCGCCGAGTAGGCGTGCAGGTGCAGCTGCGGCGCGGTCTGCTTGGCGAGCACCAGCCAGGACTCGTAGTCCGCCAGGCCCCAGTCGGGATGGATGCCCGACTGGATGCACAGCTCGGTCGCGCCGAACTGCACGGCGTCGTGGATGCGAGCGACGAACGCCTCGCGTTCCAGTTCGTAGGCGTCGGGCGAGCGCCTGCCCTGGCCGAACCCGCAGAACGCGCAGCCGACGACGCAGATGTTCGACACGTTGAGGTTGCGGTTGACGACGAAGGTCACCTCGTCGCCGGCCAGCTCGGCGCGCAGGTCGTCGGCGGCCTGGCGCATGTCCTCGATCGCCTCCGGGCGCGTTTCGGCGAACATCGCCGTCAGCTCGTCGGGCGTCAGCGTGGCGCCCGTGCGGGCGCGCGTGATCGCGCCGCTGACGAGGTCTGGGCGCAGGGGCCGCGGCGGCTCGGTGCGGCCGCTGCCGCTGCGCGGGATGAAGCTCCAAAAGCGCGTCTTGACCACGTCCAGCACGCCCTGCGCCATCCACTCGGCGTCGATGTAGTGCGGGTAGACGCAGAGGCGCTCGGTCAGCGCGACGCCGTCGGCGGCTAGGCGCTTGCGGACCTCGTGCGGCGACGGGAACGGGTGCTCGGGCGAGATGTGGTCGCCGTTGGCACTCAGGCCGCCGAGGTCGGTCGCGCCGGCGGCGACGAGCTGCGGCCACCAGTCGGCGAGGTTCGGCGGCACCTGCACGCCGACGTCGGGCATCAGCCGGCGCGCCTCGCCGATCAACCGTCTCATCTCCTCGATCGAGACCGGCGTCGCCCAGCCCGGCAGCTTGGTGTGCGGCGGGTCGGCGGCGGCGCTGGGCGGCTGGGAAGTGATCCCGGTCGCCCAGCGGGCGCGGGCCGCGGCGTCGGCGATGTCGGCCGGCTCGCGGCCGTAGTACGACTGGTGCGGGACGAAGTTCTGCAGGATCACCTCCTGCAGATGGCCGTGCTCGGCGTGGGCCGCGGCGAGCGCCTCGAGCGCCTCGCCCCGCTCGTCCTCGGTCTCGCCGATCCCGACGAGGATCCCGCTCGTGAACGGGATCTTCAGCTCGCCGGCCGCCCTGATCGTCGCCAGGCGCCGCTGGGGATGCTTCGTCGGCGAGCCCTGATGGGCGACGAGGTCGGGGTTGACGGACTCGAGCATGAGCCCCTGCGAGGCGGTCACCTCCCGCAGGCGGGCGAGGTCGGGCGGGTCGAGCACGCCGAGGTTCGTGTGCGGCAGGAGCCCGCGCTCCAGCGCGCGCTCACAGGCCCAGACGACATAGCCGACGAAGTCCGCGTGGCCGTACTCGGCCAGCCGCGAGCGCACGCCGGCATCGACCTCCGGGTGCTCGCCGGTCAGTACGAGCAGCTCCTTGACGTTGCGCCGCGCCGCGTCCTCGAGCAGCTTGATGACCTCGTCGGGGGCATGGAGGTGCGTGCGGTGGGTCGCGAAGGCGCAGTACTTGCAGTAGCAGCGGCAGGTCCGCGACAGCGAGAGCGTCAGGTTGCGGCTGAAGGTCACGCGCCGGCGCACGCAGCGAAGTCTAGGTCGCGACTATCCTCGGCCCGCGGTGAACGCTCCCCGGCTTCTGATGGTTCTGCTCGTGGCGGTCGCGGGGCTCGCGGGCTGCGGCGCCGACGATGCCGACCTCGCGCCCAACAGCGACGCCACGCTGCTGCTGGACTTCCAGCCCAACGCAGTCCACACCGGCATCTACATGACCGCGGCGCGCGGGTACGACACGGCGCTCGGGGTGCGGCTGCGCGTCCGCGTGCCGACGAGCTCGACCGACGCCGTCAAGCTGCTCGCCTCCGAGGCCGCCGACTTCGCGGTGCTCGACATCCACGACCTCGCGCTCGCCCGCGAGCGCGGCCAGGACATCGTCGGGGTGATGGCGCTCGTCCAGACGCCGCTCGCCGCGGTGCTCGCCACGCCGAGCATCCGCACGCCGCGCCAGCTCGAGGGCCGGCGTGTCGGCGTCACCGGGCTGCCGAGCGACGATGCTGTGCTCGACTCGATCGTCAAGGGCGCCGGCGGCGACCCGGCGAAGGTCAACAAGACGACGATCGGCTTCGCCGCCGTGCGCAGCATCCTGACCTACCGCGTCGCGGCGGCCACCGGCTTCTGGAACGTCGAGGGCGTCGCCCTGCGCGCGCGGCGCCCGCAGGTGCGCGAGTTTCGCGTCGACGACTACGGCGCGCCCGCCTACCCCGAGCTCGTGCTCGCGGTGACTCGTCGCACGCTGCAGGACCGCTCGTCGCTCGTGCGGGCAACGGTCGCGGCACTCGCGCGTGGCTACGAGGAGGTGCTCAGCGATCCCGAGAACGGCGTCGCGACGATGCGCGCCACCATCAAGGGCCTTGATCGCGCGCAGTTGCAGCGCGAGCTCGACGAGGTCTCGCCGTCGTTCACCGCGGGAGCGCGCGGCTTCGGCGAGCTCAACCGGGCCCGCCTGGAGCAATGGGCGCGCTGGGAGCAGCGCTTCGGGATCACGGAGGACGTGCCCGAGGTCGGCCTGGCATTCGACGGGCGCTACGTGCCGGAGCCCGGGCGCGACTGAGCCTCGATCACCGTGGATCGTGGATGCATCCTGCGCTGGCCCCGGGGCGCGGGTTACAGGAGCCGCGCCATGATCAGCGACGTGCGCAGCGAGCCATCGCGGCGACGGTAGTGGTCGCGACGCAGGCCCTCGACCTCAAAGCCGTAGCTGGCGTACAGCGAGATCGCGCGGCCGTTGTCGGGCCAGACCTCGAGCTCGACCTTGTGCGCGTCGGTGCCGGCGAGATGGAGCATCGCCGCATCCATGAGCATCCGTCCGCCCCCGCGCCCGCGGGCCGCAGCGACAATCCCCATGCCGAACGTGAGCACGCCGCGAGCCTGCGTGGGATGCAGCCCCATGTTCCCGACGACCCGCCCCTCGTCATCCTCGAGCACCCAGAACGCCTCGCCCGCTTGGAGCGACGCGCGTACACGGTCGCTGCGCTCCTGCACGTCGAAGCCCGGCTCTGTGCCGATCCAGCGGTTCTCGGCGGCCACCTGGCTGAGAACGCCGACGAACGCCTCAACGTCGTCGGCGGTCGCGCGGCGGGGCTCCATGCACGCAGCCTACGGGCGGGACGGGCGGGTCGTCATTCGACCACCTCGCAAGCCGAGCGGTCGGTCAGGCGGTCGAGGCGGTCGAGCGTCACGCGATCGAAGCCCGGCCCGCAGGTCACGACGTCGGCGGCGCCGTCGAGCGCGTTGATCTCGTCGTCGCCGGCTCCACCGATGAGCACGTCGGGATCGAAGCCGCCGTTGAGCGTGTCGTCGCCGTCGTCTCCGCGCAGGATGTCGCGGCCGCGGCCGCCCTCGAGCTCGTCGTTGCCGCTGCCGCCCTCGATCCTGTCGTCGCCGCTCTCGCCGAACAGCGCGTCGTTGCCGTCGTCGCCGTAGATGGTGTCGTCGCCGTCGTCGCCGCGGATGTCGTCGTTGCCCGCCAGGCCGCGCAGGGTGTCGTTGCCGTCCTGGCCATTCATCGAGTCGGCGAGCACGCTGCCGAACAGCATGTCGTCGCCGGTGGTGCCGTTGACGGTCTCGTTCTCGGACTGGACCGCGATCGCCTCGAGGATCGCCGCACCGGCGGTGCCGCCCGTGAGCTTGCCGAGGTGCGGTGCGCCACGCAGGCCGTCGAAGCGCGGATCGTCGAGCGACGGGTCTTGGAGGATCACGCGCTCGCAGCCGCCGGCGTTCGTCAGCAGGCGCACGAGGTTGGGCAGCGCCAGCAGCTCGGCGGGGTCGACGTAGGCGATGTCGTAGCCGGGACCGCAGTCGTAGATGTCGTAGGTGTTGTGGCTCGCGCCGCCGTAGAGGACGTCGTTGCCCTCGCCCCCGATCAGGCGATCCTGCGAGCCGCCGCCGAGCAGGATGTCGTTGCCTGGCCCGCCGTCGAGGCCGGCGTCGTCGACCGGGGAGCCGTCGGAGCTCATCGTCCCGTCGGGCGCCGATCCGCCGAGGATGATGTCGTCGCCCTCCCCGCCGCGCACGAGGCGATCGCGCCCGCGGTTGGTGTGGATGTAGTCGTCCCCGGGCCCGCCGTCGACGAGGATCTCGTTGCCGAAGCGCGATTCGACGATGAAGTCGTCGCCGATCCCGCCGAGGATGCGGTCCGAGCCGCCGTCGCCGTCGGCGGTGTCGTTGCCGGGGCCGCCGGCGATGCGGTCGTTGCCCTTTCCGCCGAGCAGGCGATCGTTGCCCGATCCACCCCAGAGCCGATCGGCCGCCATGCCGCCGTCGAGCAGATCGCGACCGCCGAGGCCACGCAGGCGGTCCCGGCCGCCGTAGCCGTAGAGCCTGTCGGCGCGCGAGGTGCCCTCGATCGTGTTCGGCTTGGCGTTGCCGCGCTTGCTGACCGCGACCGCGGCCGTGGCGAACGTCAGCCCGAGCAGAGCGACGAGCACGGCAAGCAGTCCGCAGCGGGGCAGCGACATGGCGCAGTCATCGTCTGACGCGGCTCGGCGCGCGAGCGCAGTCGGCGGATAGAGGAGCCGGCGGCATCGTCGATCGCCGCGCCCTCGCGCGCCATCGCCGGCTACTGGGCGCGCAGGCGACGGAAGTCGTCGCGCACGGATTGCGGGCGGCCCCACATCTGTTGCACCTCGGTGCGCCCGGAGCGCAGCTCGCGCAGCGCGAGCTCGCCCTCGATGCCGGCCCCGTCGAGCAGGTTCAGCGTCCCGTGCACGACCTCCGCCGCGGCGGCGTGGCCGAAGCGGTGAGCGACGAGCAGCCGCCAGTGCCAGTCGTGCTGCGAGTAGGGCTGCGCGTTGCAGGTCACGAGGTACGTCGCAGCGTCGATGTAGCGCGCCTCGTCGGCGATCCGCAGGTCGAGCTCCATGTCCGTCCAGTCGTCGGGCAGCGAGTCGACGATCTGCTGGAAGGTGTCGGCGAGGGCCATCGGCCGCAATCTAGATGATTCCGGCGGCGGACCGAAATCCCGACTGCGGCGGACGGCTATGCTCGCCTGCATGGCCACGCTGACCGACGAGCTTGCCGCCGAGTACCGCACGCTGACGCAGGATTGCGGCCTGATCGACCGCTCCGAGCGCGGCAAGCTCGCGCTGACGGGCAGCGGTGCCAAGGAGTTTCTCGCCGGTCAGGTGACGAACGACATCGTGGGCCTGCCGGCCGGCAGCGGCTGCTACGCGGCCTTCCTCACGCCGAAGGGCAAGATGCTCGGCGATCTGCGCGTGCTCGCCGCCGAGGACGCCGTCGCCGAGCCTGAGCTGCTGCTCGACACCGACCGAGCGAACCTGCAGGCGCTCTTCGACATGATCCGCCGCTTCAAGATCGGCTACGAGGTCGAGTTGCACAAGCGCACGGTCCAGCGCGGGCTGCTGT
>JBBSQG010000093.1:0-9373 GCA_038258125.1 Solirubrobacterales bacterium | reverse complement strand
TCCGTGGTCCTCTCGGTCTCGCTGTCGGCCGCCGAGGACACGCCCGAGTCGCACGCCGCCACGCAGCGCTGCATCGACGCCTTCTGCGAGCAGACCGGCTGGACGCCGACGCGCACCGAGCCGATCGCCGGCGCGCTGCAGTACCGCGAGTACGACGTCTTCACGCGCCAGCTCATGCGGCTGCTCATGAAGCGCATGGGCCACCCGACCGACGCCTCGCAGGACTACGACTACACCGACTGGCAGGGCGTGGACCGGCTCGGCTGCGAGCTCGGCGCGATGACGGCCGGGGTGCGTGCCTGATGTCGGCACCCAGCGAGGCCGCGACGTCCGGCCTGACGGTCGCCGACGTGATGCACGCCGGCTCCCGCTCGTTCGACGTCGGCGCCACGGTCGGCGAGCTGCGCGACTGGTTCGCCGGCGGCACGAGCCGGCGACTGGCGCTCGTCACCGACACCGGCCGGCACTACGTGGGGGCGGTCACGGAGGCCGACGTCGCTGCCGCCGGCGAACCCGACGTGCCCGCGGTCCACGTCGCGCAGCACGGCACGACGCTCGACCCCGGCGAGACCGCGGCCGCCGGACGCGACGCGGTGCTGCGCACCCCAACGCGCCGGGTGCCCGTCGTCGACCGCGACGGGTGCCTCGTCGGCGTGCTCGCGCTGACGAACGACGCCCGCTCCTTCTCCTGCGATCCGACTGCGTAGCAGCCATGAGACGGATACGGAGAAGCCGCACTGCTGCCGGTGGTTGCTACCGATGGCGGCGCGGCCGGATAGCCGTAGCGTGATCTCATGACCGTCCACTTCATCTTTCGCTGTCAGTTCTGCGACGCCAAGCCCGATCCGCTGACGCAGGTCAGCCTCGAGAAGGCGATGCGCGAGAACACCTGGGGCGCGTTTCAGGACGCGATGCCCGGGCGCTGGCTCGTCTTCCACGGCCGCGGCCTGTACGGGTCGGCGCGCCACGCGTGCCCGGACCACCGCGGCGAGCTCGTCGCCTACCTGCGCGAGCACTACGGGACGGTCGGCTTCCACGTCTGGAAGCGTCCCCCGTACCCGACGAGCCTGGAGAACCCGAACACCGACCGCGCCTGGATCGAGGCCACGCGGCGCCAGCGCTGGAGCGGCTTCTGATCGCCGCGCGGCACCGCTGCGAGCCGGCTCAGTTCTCCTTCAGGCCGGCGTAGATCAGCCGCTCGGCGATCACGCCGAAGACCTTGCTGGGGGCGATCGTGACGATCCCGCCGCTCGCGTCGGAGGCGTCGTGCAGGCCGTTCGTCACGGCGAAGGCGAGCGCGAGAACGGCGGCGGCGACGAGCAGGGCGTCCACGGGACTCAGACCCCGAAGGCGAAGCCGACCGCGAGCATCAGCCCGGCGCCGAGGCCGGCGCCGGCGGCGACCCGCAGGTGCGAGCCATGCTCCCAGGCGTCGGGCAGCAGGTCGACGACGACGAGCGCGAGCATCGCGCCGCCGGCGAGCGCGAAGGAGATCGGCAGCAGGCCGTCGATCTGCTCGACGGCGAGCCAGGCGATGAGGGCGCCCGGAATCTGCGGCACACTCGTCAGCACGGCACCCCAGAACATCCGCGCGGGGGAGTAGCCGGCGGGCTGCATCGCCGCTGCGGTCGCGGTTCCCTCCGGCACGTTCTGGATCGCGATCGCGGTGATGACGAACAGACCGATACCGGCCTGCGTCGAGGCGTACGCGCTGCCGATCGCAAAGCCCTCGGGCAGGCTGTGGGCAAAGAGCACGCCGATGACGAGCAGCGAGCGGGTGCCCGCCACGCTGCGCCCGGCGCTGATCGCGTGATGGGCGAGCGCTCGCCGTACGAGGACGAGCGCCAGCACGCCGCCCGCCGTGGCGACAGCCACGCTGAGCGTCTCGCCGTCCTGGAACGCCGGCATGAGCAGCCCGACCGTGGCCGCGACCGCCATGACGCCGGCCGCCACGGCGCTGAGCACGCCCTGCGCGGCGCGCGCCCGCGCGACGCCGAGCGCGAGCACAGGCAGCGCGCCGACACCGGTCGCCAGCGCGGTCCCGGCGGCGATCGCCGTCAGCAGGAGCGCATCGGTCATCGTCGCAACCTATGCGGACCGCGAGCTCGCGCCATCCGGGGCGGTCCGCAGGTCCGCATCGGATACCCCGCACGGCTGGCCATCGGTGATGAGCGCGCGGCGCCGTCTGGTTGACTGCATGAGCGCGCGCCCTCGGGGCCGCCGGCACCCTCAGCCATGAGCCACCCCCCGGACGACCATATCGGCGAACAGCGCCTGCGCCGCCTGATCGATGTCGGGTGCGGCCTGCTCTCCCAGCTCGAGCCCGAAGCGGTCCTCGAGCAGGTGCTGCAGACCGCCTGTGAGATCACCGGCGCGCGCTACGCCGCGCTGGGCGTCCTCGACGCCGATCGCCGCGAGCTCGATCGCTTCATCACGCGTGGCATCGACGAGGACACCCACCGCCTGATCGGCGAGCTGCCCCGCGGGCGCGGACTGCTCGGCGTGCTCATCGACAACCCGCAGCCGTTGCGCATCCCCGATGTCGGCGGGCATCCGAAGTCCTACGGCTTCCCGCCCGGTCATCCGCCGATGGCGAGCTTCCTCGGGGTGCCCGTGCTGATCCGTGGTCAGGTGTGGGGCAACCTGTACCTCACCGAGAAGGAGGGCAGCGCGGAGTTCGACGCCGTCGACGAGGAGTCCGCGGTGATCCTCGCGGCCTGGGCCGCGATCGCGATCGAGAACGCGCGCCTCTACGAGTCGGTCGGTGCGCGCCGGGACGAGCTCGAGCAATCCGCGCGCCGGCTGGAGGCGGCGCACACGATCGCGGTGGCGGTGGGGGCCGAGATGGAGCTCGACCAGGTGCTCGAGCTGATCGCCAAGCGCGGACGCGCCCTCGTGCAGGCTCGCAGCCTGGTGATCCTGCTGCGAGACGGCGCCGATCTCGTCGTCGCCACCAGCGCCGGCGTCACCGAGCCGGCGATCGGCACGCGCCTCCCGATCGACGGCTCGACGACTGGCCAGGTGCTCATGTCGGGTGAGATGCGGCGCATCTCCGACGTCGCGGCGCAGCTGCTGCTGTCGCCGACGCAGCTGGGCGTCGTCGAAGCGCAGACGGCACTGCTGGCGCCGCTCGTCTACCGCGGCCGCGGGCTCGGCGTGCTCGCCGCCTTCGACCACGGTGCCGACCAGGCGACCTTCTCCGAGGACGACGAGGCGACGCTGCGCGCCTTCGCCGCCAGCGGCGCCACCGCCGTCGCGCTCGCCCAGACCGTCCAGCACGACCGGCTGCGCCACTCGCTGGAGGCCGCCGAGGCCGAGCGCCGCCGCTGGGCGCGCGAGCTGCACGACGAGACGCTGCAGGGGCTCGGCGGGCTGCGGGTCATCCTCTCAGCGGCCTTGCGTCGCCTCGAGCACGACGACCTTGGCGAGCTGCTGCGCGAGGCCGTCGGCCACGTCGAGCGCGAGATCGAGAACCTGCGCGCGATCATCACCGAGCTGCGCCCGGCTGCGCTCGACGAGCTCGGCCTCGTGCCGGCGATCGAGGCGCTCGTCGCACGCGTCAGCGCGGTCGAGGGCCTGGAGATCGAGTGCCGGGTCGATGTCCCGAGCCAGGGTCGGCGGATCGGGGCGGACCTCGAGACGACGGTCTACCGGCTCGTCCAGGAGGCGCTGACAAACGTCGCCAAGCACGCCGGCGCCGCCCACGTGCGCGTCGCCGTCGAGACGGCCGACGGGCGGCTCGCGGTCGAGATCTCCGATGACGGCGGGGGCTTCGATCCGGCCGCGACGACGAACGGCTTCGGCCTGGCGGGAATGCGCGAGCGCGTCGGGCTCAGCGGCGGTCAGCTCTCGGTCAGGCCGAGCGCCGCCGGGACGACCGTGCGGGCCGAGCTGCCGTTCTCAGAGCTCGACGAGGCCGTGGTCCAGGGCATAGCGCACGAGATCGGCCCGTGACGAGCGGCGCAGCTTCTGCTGGATGTGGGCGCGGTGGCTCTCGACCGTGCGGATCGAGAGATACAGCTGCTCGGCGATCTCGGCGTTCGTGTGTCCGAGCGCGATCATCCGCAGGACCTCGACCTCGCGCTGGGAGAGATCGTCGGGTGGGCCGGACGGCTGCGGCGGCTCGGCGGCGATCCGTGCGCCCAGCTGCGGGTTGAGGTAGGTCTGGCCCGCCGCCGCCCGGCGCACCGCCTCGACGAGCTCGTCGCCGGCGGCCTCCTTGAGGACGTAGGCCAGCGCGCCCGCACCGAGCGCCTGGCGCGCGAAGGCGGGCTCGTCCTGCATCGTCAGCACGACGATGCTGGTCGGCGGCGAGGCCTCCAGGAGCTGGGGGATCGCCTCCAGGCTCGAGCCGCCGGGCATGTTGAGATCGAGCACCAGCACGTCGGGCTTGTGGCCCCGGGTCGTGCGAATCGCCGCCTCGACATCACCGACCGACGCGACGATCTCGAAGCCGTCCTCAGCCTCGAGCAGCAGCTGCAGCCCCCGGCGCACCACCGCGTGATCGTCAGCGAGCACGATCCGGATCGTCGCGTTCGCGGCGGCTGGCGTGTCCATACGCGCGAGACCTTAGCGCCGCCGGGGCCGGCGATCGGGGTTTTTCCGCGACCACGCGGCGGCATAGGGCCGATGGCGGAGCGGCCTGCCGTTCGTAGTGTCGTCCGCATGACGATGATCCAACCGCAACCGCAACCACTCAACGTCCTCATCGCCGGCGGCGGCGTGGCCGCGCTGGAGACGATGATGGCGCTTCACGAGCTCGCCGGCGACCGCGTCAGCATCACGCTGCTCGCGCCCGAGCAGCACTTCCACTACCGGCCGATGGCGGTCGCCGAGCCGTTCACGATCGCGCATGCGCGACGGATCGAGCTCGCCCGGCTCGCCGACGAGTTCGACGCGGAGGTCGTGACCGGTGCGCTTGCTGCCGTCGAGGCCGGCGAGCACCGGATCGTGACCCGCACGGGCAGCCGGATCGGCTATGACGTGCTCGTCATCGCCAGTGGCACGCGGAACCGCCCATCGCTCGACGGCGCTTTGACGATCGACGATCGCAACCTCGGCGGGGCGCTGCGCGGCCTGGTGCAGGACGTCGAGGAGGGCTACGTCGACGAGATCGCCTTCGTGGCGCCGTCGCAGGCCGGCTGGCTGCTGCCGCTCTACGAGCTGGCGCTCATGACCGCGCACCGCGCCTACGACATGAGCGTCGACCTCCAGATCGCGATCGTGACCCCCGAAGGCGCTCCTCTGGGGATGTTCGGCACGGGCATCTCCGACGAGCTCACGCGCCTGCTGCGCCGCGCCGGGATCGTGTTTCACGGATCGTCGGTGGCCGAGCTCGCCCACGGCGAGCTGACGCTCAGGCCCAGCGGCGCGCACATGCGGCCCGGCCGTGTCGTCGCGCTGCCGTATCTCGACGGCCCGCAGCTCAGCGGGATCGAGTGCGACCCGCATGGCTTCATCCCCGTCGACGAGCGCGGCGAGGTCAAGGGCGTCGTCGATGTCTACGCGGCCGGCGATGCCACGTGGTACCCGATCAAACACGGCGGGATCGCCGCTCAGCAGGCCGAGGTCGTGGCGGAGACGATCGCCGCCCAAGTGGGCGTCGGGCGGCTCCCCGAGGGACTGCGGCCCGTCGTGCGCGGGATGCTGCTGACCGGCCGGGAGACCGTCTTCATGGAGGCCGAGCTCGCCGGCGACGGGGAGTTTCGCTCGACCGTCAGCGACGTCTGCACCTGGGATCCCCCGACGAAGATCGCCGCCCGCCACCTCGGCAGCTACCTCGCGCATGCCGACCGGCCAGCCGTCCGCGCATAACGGCCGACGCCCGAACGCCGTACATCAGCTCGCAGCTGGGCTTGCCCGACGGCTCGGCGGTCAGGATGCTCCTTCGCACGCTCGATGCGCGCGGCGATCACATCAGCGTTCATGCCGAGGACGCCACCGGACGGACGGTCGGGCGCGCCTCCTACACGCGCATGTACGGGCCGCGCGCCGAGCTCCAGGTCGCGATCGACGATCGCCGCTGGCCGAGCGGGTTGCCCGAGGTTCTGGTGGCGAGCATCTGCGACGTTGCCGCCGGACACCGGATCTCGACGCTGCTCGTACGCGCCCGCGTATCCGAGGGGCGGCTGCGGGCGCTCGTGATCGACCACTTCGACGCCCGATGCGGCCTCGGTGCGTCGCGCCGACGGCGAGCAATGCGGCGGGCTCGCTTCGCGCGAGCGCGTCGAGCTCGTGTGGCACCGACGCGCCGGCGATCGCGATGACGGCGACATCGTCGGGCACGCCCGCGACGACCCGCTCCGCGTCGCCGCGCGCGACCGCCGTCAGATCGGGGTTGTGGGCGATCAGGTCGAACGGGCCGTAGCCCGATGGCACCGGACGCACGTCGGGATGGACGTAGGCGGCGACGACGTTGGCACCGGTGGCGCCGGCCAGCCGGCGGGTGAAGGTCGGCGCGGCTGCGGCGGCGCCGGTCGCCTCGTAGGCGGCAATGTAGGTGGGGGGCATGGTGGTCGTCTCCTGCGGCTGGGTTGCGGATGCTCAGAGGACGTCACGGCGCTCGAACAGCACGGCGCCGATCGCGGTGAGGACGAGCGCGCCGAGCGTGAGCCCGGCGATGTGGCTGGCGTCAAGGCCGTTCTGGACGGCCGAGCCGTAGTAGCGAAACGCCGAGATCGTCCGCAGTGACTCGACGGCCGGGGCGAGCTTGCCGACAAGGTCGATCGCGTACATCGCGACGAGCGTCGCGCTGGCGACGTACGTCACCGTCGGCGGGCGATGCGCCAGGCCGGCGAGGAGCGCGGCCAGCCCGGCGAACGCCATCGCGAGCGGCCAGACGTTCGCGAAGCCGGCCGCCAGCGTCGTGGCGGATGCACCGCTGCCGGCCAGGAGCGCCGCGATCCATGTCAGCGCCCACGTCAGGCCGAGGATCGCCGCCACCGCCAGGCCGGTGACGGCGACGGCGGCGATGACGACGATGCGTCGCGCGACGGGCAGCGACAGCAGCGTGTCGAGGTGCCCGCGGTCCTCTGCGCCGACCGTCGCCTGCGCGATGCAGCGCACCGCGAAGAACGCGAGCCCGAGCGGCACGATGACGCTGAGCATCTCGGCGTCGATGTAGCGCTCGACGGTGTCGAGCTGGCCGATCCCGAACGCCTCCTTCAAGCCGGCCGGGTAGCTGTCGACGAGCTGGGTCATCGAGTCCTCGACCGACGGCCAGATCGCCGCCATGAGCGCGCCGAAGGCGCCGAATCCGATGCCCCAGGCCAGCATCGCACGACGCTGCTGGCGCAGGCCGTGGCAGACGAGCGCAGCGAGCGAACGCGGCCAGGCGGGCGCGCTCAGGATGGCGGCGCCGCCGCCGCCGCCGACGTCGTCTTCGGCGCCGGCTCCGGCGACGCGGCGCTGTGGGGCGATCGTGCTCACGATTGCGCTCCGTAGTAGGCGAGGAACAGCTCCTCGAGCGTGGGCCGAGTGATCTCCAGATCCTCTACGCGGTGGGTCGCCAGCGCCTTGATCACGGGGTCGATCTCCCCGCGGATGCGGAAGCGCAGCGTCGTCTCGTCGCGCTCGGGCAGCTCGACGCCGGGCACGCCGGACAGCAGCGAACGCGGAAGCTCTCCCGCGAACCGGACCATGACGTGGCGGTAGGCCCGCTCGCGCATCGCCGCGACCTTCTCCACGGCGATCAGCCGGCCATCGCGGACGATGCCGACGCGGTCGCAGACCCGCTCGACCTCGGCGAGGTCGTGGGAGGAGAGAAAGACCGTGCCGCCGGCGTCGCGGTGCTCGCGCACGACGGCCTCGAACTCCTCCTGCATGAGCGGATCCAGCCCGCTCGTCGGCTCGTCGAGGACGAGCAGCTCGGGCTCGTGGAAGAGCGCCTGGATGAGCCCGATCTTCTGGCGGTTGCCACGCGAGAGCTCGCGCAGCGGTCGCGACAGGTCGGCATTGAAGCGCAGCGCCAGCGCGGGTGCGAGCCCGAGGTCGTCGCGCCCGCGCAGCGCGGCGAAGAGTTCGAGCACGTCGCGACCGGTCATGCGCTCCTCGAAGCTGAAGTCGCCCGGCAGGTTGCCGATGCGGGCCCGGATCGCACGGCTGTCGCGCCGGCTGTCACGGCCGAGGATGCGCGCGCTGCCGCTCGTCGGATGCAGGAGACCGAGCAGGGTCCGGATCGTCGTCGTCTTGCCCGCGCCGTTGGGGCCGAGGAAGCCGAACACCTCGCCGCGCTCGACGGTCAGGCTGACGTCTTCGATCCCGCGCGAGGCGCCGTAGCGCTTGCTCAACCGATCGGTTTCGATGGCCGCGTCCATGGGCGGCAGTCTCCTCCGCGTAGGGGCGCATGCCATCCGCACGATCTGCGTGGCGCGATGGGCGCAAACCACTGAACGTGTGGTGAACTACGGGGCGCGACTGTGGCTGTCCCCCGTTGGCGGCCGGCCGTCGCCGCTCTAGCGTCATCAACCGTGAGAGTGTTTGATCCCTCAGCGATGCAGACGGCGGGCCCGTCGGGACCGCCGCCGGTGCCCCGCGTGTGCTCGTCGCCGGCGGCGGGATCGCTGCGCTGGAGCTGCTGCTCGCGCTGCGCGTCCTCGCCACGACGCAGCCGGAGATCATCCTGCTGACACCGTCACGCGAGCTCGCACCCCGGGCGATGACCGTCGCCGAGCCGTTCGAGCGCGGTGGCGCGCATGCCTATGACTGGGGGCCGATCGCCGAGCAGTACGACGCCAGCCTCGTGCTGGACAGGCTCGTCGCCGTTGACCCGGAGCAGCGCACGGCCTTCACCCACGGCGGCCGGCGCGTGCCCTACGACGTCCTCGTGCTGGCGGCCGGCGCGCGACGCGTCGCGCCGTTCGACGGTGCCGTGACGTTCGGGACCGATGCCGATGCCGGCTCGCGGCTGCAGGGGATCGTCGCCGACCTGCTGGCGCCTCCGACCAGGAGCGTCGCGTTCACGCTGCCGTCGCCCTCGAGCTGGTCGCTGCCGCTCTACGAGCTTGCGCTGCTGACGGCGCACGAGCTGCGCGAGCATGGCTGCGGCGCGCCGGTGCGGATCGTCACGCCCGAGGAGCACGCGCTCGATCTGTTCGGCAGCGCGGCGCGCGAGGCCCTCGCGCCGATGCTCGAGGCACTCGGCATCGAGCACATCCTCCGTGCCCAGCCGCGGGCCGTCGTCGCGGGCGGGCTGCAGCTGGAGGGCGGCGAGGTCGTCGCGGCCGATCATGTGCTCACGCTCGCCGACGTCGTGGCCCGCCCCTGGCCCGGCGTGCCGACCGACCGCGCCGGCTTCGTCGCCGTGGATCTGCACGGGCAGGTCGCGGGTGAGCCCGCGCTCTACGCCGCCGGCGAGGCGACGGCGTTTCCGCTGC
>JBBSQG010000092.1:0-9380 GCA_038258125.1 Solirubrobacterales bacterium | reverse complement strand
GTGCGCGCCGATGCCGCCACGCTGCTGGGCGCCCACGGCGACGGGGACGGGCTGCTGCGCCTCGTCGTCACGCGCGGCGGCCGACGGATCGGCATCCTCGAGCCGATGCCGGCCGTGCCGCGGACGATCGCGCTGCAGACGATCACCTACTCGCCGACGCGCGTGCTCGACGGAGTCAAGTCGCTCTCCTACGCGGCCAACATGCTCGCCTCGCGCCTTGCCCGCGAGCAGGGCGCCGACGAGGCGCTGCTCGTCAGCCCGCACGGGCGCGTGCTGGAGGGGCCGACGACGTCGTTCTTCTACGTCCTCGACGGCGCGCTGCACACGCCGCCGCTGAGCGACCGCATCCTGGACTCGATCACCCGGCGCGCGCTGCTCGAGGTGACCGACGCAAGCGAGCGGGTCACGACGCAGGACGACCTCGCGACCGTCGGCGAGGCGTTCCTCGCCTCCTCGCTGCGCGAGGTGCAGCCCGTGCGCTCGATCGACGGCGTCGCGCTCCCCGCGGCCCCCGGCCCGCTCTCGACCGCCGCCGCCGCAGCGATCAGCGCGCACATCGCGGCCGCGCTCGCCGCCGACGCCGGCTAGCACGCCGGCACCCCACTCACATGAAGGTCGTCACGGTGATCGGCAACCGGCCGCAGTTCGTCAAGGCGGCCGCCGTCTCGGGCCCCCTGCGGACGGCTCACGACGAGCTGCTCGTCCACACCGGCCAGCACTACGACGACGAGCTCGCCGCGATCTTCGTGCGTGAGCTCGATGTCCCGCCGCCGGAGGTCGAGCTGGCCCTCGGCGGCGGCACGAACACCGAGCAGACCGCGCGCATGCTCGGCGCGCTCGGCGAGCTGCTGCGCGACGAGCGGCCCGACGCGGTGCTCGTCTACGGCGACACGAACTCGACGCTCGCCGGTGCGCTCGCCGCCGCGCAGGCCCGGGTCCCGGTCGTCCACGTGGAGGCCGGCATGCGGTCCTTCGATCGCGCGATGCCCGAGGAGCTCAACCGCATCGTGACCGACCACGTCTCCGACCTGCTGCTCGTCCCCTCACAGGGCGCGGCCGACAACCTCGCCCGCGAGTCGGTCGCCGGCGCCGTGGAGATCGTCGGTGACGTGATGGTCGACGTCGCACGCCTGATCGCGCCGCGGGCGCGCGCCGACGATGCAGCGCTCACCATCGCAGGCGTGACGGCCGGCGAGTACGTGCTCGCCACCGCCCACCGGGCCGGGAACGTCGACGACCCCGAGCGCCTGGCCCAGCTCGTCGATCTGCTGCTGGGGATCGACGCGCCGGTCGTCCTCGCGCTCCATCCGCGCACTCGCGCGCGCCTGCAGGCCGCGAACCTGCTGGAGCGCGTGCTGGCCGGGGCGATCGTCCTGCCGCCGCTCGGCTACCTCGCCTTCACCGCCCTGCTGACCCGCGCGCGCGCCGTGCTGACGGACTCCGGCGGCGTGCAGAAGGAGGCCTACCTCGCCGGCGTGCCATGCCTGACGCTGCGCGACAGCACGGAGTGGACGGAGACGGTCGACAGCGGCTGGAACGTGCTCGTCGCCCTCGACGCCGCCGCCGCCCGCGCGGCGCTGTGCCGCGAGCCGCCGGCCGAGCGGCCCGAGCTCTACGGCGACGGGCACGCCGCCGACCGCGTCGTCGCGGCGATGGCTAGGCTCACAGCGCGATGAGCGACGCCACCGGCCTGGTCCTCAGCCCCACCGCGCAGGTCGGCCGCGATGTCGTCTTCGGCGCCCACGTCGTCGTCCACGACGGCGTCGTGATCGGCGACGGCGTCGTGATCGGCGACGGCGCGGTGCTCGGCAAGGCGCCGAAGCTCGGCAAGCGCTCGACCGCGTCGCGAGACGTGCCGCCGCCCCTCATCATCGAGGCCGGCGCGGTCATCGGCACGCAGGCGATCGTCTTCGCCGGCGCGCGGATCGGAGCGGGCTCGATCGTCGCCGATCAGGCCTTCGTGCGCGAGCGCGCCACGATCGGCCCGGACACGGTCGTCGGTCGCGCCAGCGGCATCGACAACGACGTGACGATCGGCGCGCGCGTGCGGATCCAGTCGCAGGCCTACGTGACGGCCTACAGCGTCATCGAGGACGACGTCTTCCTCGGCCCCTGCGCGATGACGACGAACGACCACACGATGGGCCGCCACCCGCAGGGGACGGCGCTGCGTGGTGCGATCCTGCGCCGCGCCTGCCGGATCGGCGGCGGCGCGGTGCTCGTGCCCGGCGTGGAGATCGGCGAGGAGGCGTTCGTCGCCGCCGGCGCCGTCGTCACCGCGGACGTGCCGCCGCGCAAGGTCGTCATGGGCGTGCCCGCACGGGTCGTGCGCGACGTGCCCGACGAGGACCTGCTGGAACGCTGGGCCTGAGGCGAGCGGACGCTACGCGGCGACGGCGCCGGCCGTCATCTGCAGCAGCGGCGCGTCCTGCATCCAGATGACCTGCTCGCGGCCCGGGCCGACGCCGACGAGCACGACCGGCACGTTGACCGCCTCGGCGATGAAGTCCAGGTAGTCGCGGGCGGCCTGCGGCAGCTCGGCCGGCGTGCGGCACTCGCCGATGTCCTCCGTCCAGCCGTCGAGCTCGATGTACTCGCCCTTGGCGTGGTGCAGGACCGACTGGTGGTAGGGGAAGTCGGTGAAGGCGGCGTCGTCGGGCCCGCTGTAGGCCGTGCAGACCTTGATCTTCTCAAAGCCCGACAGGACGTCGAGCTTCGTGATCGCCAGCGAGGTCAGGCCGTTGATCCGCGAGGCGTAGCGCAGCGCGGGGATGTCCAGCCAGCCGGTCCGCCGCGCGCGCCCGGTCGTCGTGCCGAACTCGCCGCCGCGGCGGCGGATCTCCTCGCCGACCTCGTCGTCGAGCTCGGTCGGAAACGGGCCCGAGCCGACGCGCGTGACGTACGCCTTGGCGATCCCCCACACCTCGTGGATGTCCTTCGGGCCGACGCCCGCGCCGACGCAGGCCGCGCCGGCGATCGGGTTGGAGGAGGTGACGAACGGATACGTGCCGTGGTCGATGTCCAGCAGCGCGCCCTGCGCACCCTCGTAGATGACGAGCTTGTCGGCGTCCAGCGCGTCCCAGACGATCCGCGCGGTGTCGGCGATGTGGCGCTCGAGCCTGTGGCCATAGGTGAGGTAGGCCTCGGTCATCGACTGCAGGTCCAGCGACGGGTCCTTGGCGTACGGCCGCAGGCTGAGGCGCTTGGGGTCGATCGCCGCGGTGATCTTCTTCTTGAGGATCTTCTCGTCGAGCAGGTCCTGCATGCGGATGCCCAGCCGCGCGGCCTTGTCGGCGTAGGCGGGGCCGATGCCGCGCCGCGTCGTGCCGATCTGCAGCTTGCCGAGCTTCGTCTCGCCCGCCGTGTCGAGCAGCAGGTGGTAGGGCATGATCACGTGCGCGTTGGCGCTGATCCGCAGCCCGCTCGTGTCGATCTTGCGAGCCTTGAGCGCGTCGAGCTCGTCGGTCAGGACGGCGGGGTCGATGACGACGCCGTTGCCGATGATGCAGCGCTTGCCGGGATAGAGGATCCCCGACGGGATGAGGTGGAACTTGAACACCTCGCCGTCGCGGATGATCGTGTGGCCGGCGTTGTTGCCGCCCTGGAAGCGGACGATCGCGTCCGCCTTCTCGGCCAGCAGGTCGACGACCTTGCCCTTGCCCTCGTCGCCCCACTGGGCGCCCACGATGCAGATCCCTGACATGCGGTCGTGAAGTCTAGTTCGGCGGCGGCGTCAGGCCGATCGAACACCCGGATGGGCGTCGCGAGGCTGACGGGCGTCGGCGCCAAACAGCGGCAGGATCTCGCACATCTCCTCCAGGCGCGACACCGTGCGCTCGTTGATCTGCTCGGCGAGGTCGTCGCGCTCGAGGTTCGTCGTGATGATCACCGAGCGCTCGTCCTCGTAGCGCGCGTTGACGATCGCGTAGAGCTGCTCGAGCACCCAGGCGCTCGTCTTCTCGGCCCCGACGTCGTCGATGTGCAGCAGGTCGACAGCCGCCAAGCGGTCGAGCAGGTCGACGTAGGAGCCGCCGCGCCCGTCGTCGTCAAACGTCGTGCGGATCTCCGCCAGCAGCCGCGGCAGCGAGTAGATCGCGACGCTGCGGCCGGCCTGCAGCGCGTGGCGCGAGACGAGCATCGCCAGCGTCGTCTTGCCGGTCCCGACCGAGCCGAAGAACCACAGCCCGCGGCCGCCGTCGAGGTTCTCGTCGATGCGGTTGACGAAGCGCCGGACCGCGGCGGTGACCGGCGCGGCGATCTCGGTCACCGGCGGGCGGTCGAAGGAGACCCCGCGGTACTTGCGCGGGATCACGCCGCTGAGCGTGCGCGCCCGCGCGCGGCTCACGCGCTGAGCACGGCAACGGCAGTCGCGCGCGGTGTTCGTCGCGTCGTCGATGACGAAGCCGCTGCCGTCGCAGACGTCGAACGGGCAGCGGTCCTCGCGGACGGGCGCGGGTCGGGGCGCGGTGCTCATGGACGTGCCGCCGAGGGTAGGTCACGCGGCGGCGCCACGGGGCTGTCGATGGCGTCCACCGTGACACTCGCACGGACGCGATGGCTGGCCCGACGCACCCTTCCGTCTGCTCGCGGACGGCCGGTTGATCCGTTGCGAGCACCCGCCTCGCATGGGCAGGTAAGACGGTTCCCCATCTCAGGAGGTTCACCACCATGCAAGGAAAGACGCTCGCGCAGATCTGGGCTCTCACCCTCGGCGCCGTGCTCGTGCTCGTCGGCATCGTCGGGTTTCTCGTCGAGCCGAGCTTCGCCGTTGGAGACAACGCCGAGCGCGGCACGCTGATCTTCTTCGACATCAACGGCTGGCACAACGTCGTCCATCTGCTGTCGGGCATCGTCGGCCTGGTGATGGCCGGAACGGCGGCCCGCGCGCGCCTGTACGCGATCGGCTACGGCGCGGTCTACGTGCTCGTGACGATCCTCGGCTTCGCGGTCGGCGACGGCGGCCTGCTGCTGTCGATCATCCCGATCAACACGGCCGACAACATCCTGCACCTCGCGGTCGCGGTGACCGGCATCGCCATCGGGCTGTCGAGCCCCGCCACGGGCGCCGCCCGCCGCGCGGCTGCGGCCTAGCGGAGCGCCGGCCGGGTCCGGGGACGCGATCGGCGTCCCCGGACCCACCTGGCAATGGCGATCATGCTGCTTCCCATCGCACACGCAGGACACTGGGCCCTCGGGCTGCTCGAGGCCGCACCGCTGCTCGTCATCGCGGCGGTCGTCACATGGAGGACGTTCACCCAGCGCGGAGGACCGCAGCATCACGCGTAGCGGTCGGGCGAGGTGTAGTTGAGGAACTTCGGATACTCCTTGGCGAACGTCAGCTCGACATCGCCGATCGCCCCGTTGCGGTGCTTGGCGATGATGATGTCCGCGATCCCCGCCCGCTCACTCTCCTTGTCGTAGTACTCCTCGCGGAAGATGAACGCGACGAGGTCGGCGTCCTGCTCGATCGACCCCGACTCGCGCAGGTCCGACAGCAGCGGTCGCTTGGAGTCGATCGACTGACCGCGCGTCTCGACGGCGCGCGAGAGCTGCGACAGCGCGATCACCGGCACGTTCAGCTCACGGGCGAGGATCTTCAGCCCGCGGCTCATCTCGCCGACCTGCTGCACGCGCGACTCGACGCGGCCGTCGGGGCGCATGAGCTGCAGGTAGTCGATGATGATCAGGCCCAGCGGCTGCTGCTGGTGCAGCCGCCGCGCCTTGGCCCGGATCTCGATGATCCCGACGTCGGAGGAGTCGTCGATGAACAGCGGCGCCGCCGCGAGCTTCGCGGAAGCCTGCAGGATCTTCGGCCACTTGCCGTCGGGCACGCGGCCCTTGCGCAGCTCGTCGCCCTTGATGCGCCCCTGCGAGGCCACGAAGCGCTGCGCGAGCTCCGTCTCGGACATCTCCAGGGAGAACAGCGCGACCGGCCGCCCGTGGTCGATCGCGGCGTTCTCGGCGATGTTCGTGACGAGCGCAGATTTTCCCATCGACGGCCTTGCCGCGATCACGATCAGGTTGCCGGGCTGAAAGCCGCCCGTGATCTCGTCGAGGTCGCGGAAGCCCGACGGCGTGCCGGTCAGCGACGTCCCCTCGCGTGAGAGCTTCTCCATCTTGCGCAGCTCGTCGTCGAGGATCTCGTCGATCGTGCGGAAGTCCTTCTGGCGGTCGTCGTGGGCGACCTCGAGCATCGCCCGCTCGGCCTGCTCGACGAGGTCGCGCGGGGCGGCCGCGTGGTTGAGCACCGACGCCTGGATCTCGTATGTCGTGCTGAGCAGCCGCCGCATGAGCGCGTGCTCGCGCACGATCTGGGCGTAGCGGCGGATGCCGCCGAGCCCGGGAACGCCGCCGGTCAGCTCGTCGATAGCGGCCTTGCCGCCGGCCTGCTCCAGCTTGCCCGTCGAGCGCAGGTGCTCGCTGACCGTCAGCACGTCGATCGGCTCGCTCTCGCGGTACAGCGTGAGCATCGACTCGTAGATGAGCCGGTGGCGGTCGCGGTAGAAGTCGTCGGCCTTCAGGCCCTCCTCGATGACGAGGCCGTACATCGCCCGATCGGAGAGCAGGATGCCGCCGAGCACCGACTGCTCGGCCTCCAGGGAGTGCGGCGGAGCCACACCGGTGGCGATCGTGGCCGGCGGGCGCGGTGGGGAGTCGGGGTGCGTGCTCACGAGCCCATGAGCCTAGGTCGCCCGCACGTGCGCATGCGCCTACGGCGGTGGGTCTTGCCGCATGCTGCGAGAAAGTTGTTCGGGGCCGAAGCGACGGTCCGCATGACGAACACACGTTCGCACGTCGACAGGATGGATCGCGGCCTCAGGCCGGGTCGTCGGGCCAGCGTCCGTGCTCGGTGTAGAAGTCGCGCGCCGCGTCCTCGGCGTGGCGATCGGCGGGGCCGTTCTTGGCCGCCCACACGAGCACGCCGATGCCGGCGATTCCGCCGATCACGCCCACGGCGCTCCAGATCGTGTCGGCGAGGGTGGCGAGCGGAAGCGTGATCAGGTGCGCTCGACGACCATCGTCTTCACCGAGGCGGTCACACCCTCGGCGACCTCGACGACGACGACATAGGTGCCGACGTTCTTGATCGGCTCCTCGAGGTGGATCTTGCGGCGATCGACCTTCACGCCCCGCGCCTCCTCGATCGCCTCGGCGATGTCCTGGTTGGTCACCGAGCCAAACAGCCGGCCGTCGTCGCCGGCCTGCTGGCTGATCGTGAGGACGGTGCGGCTGAGCACGTCGGCGTCCGCGCGCGCCTTGGCGAGCACGGCCTGGCTGGCGCGATCGCTGGCGACGTGGCGGCGCTCGGCTTCGGCCAGCGCGCCCTTCGTCGCGGGCTGCGCGAGCTTGCGCGGCATGAGGTAGTTGCGCAGGTAGCCCTTGGAGACGTCGACGACGGCTCCGCGCGTGCCGAGATGCTCGACGTCCTGCATGAGGATGGCGGACGGCATCAGCGGGCCCTAGTCGCGTCCGCGGCGTCCGCCGCGACCGCCCTCGCGCTCGGCGTCGTCGCGACCGCCCTCGTTGACGTAGGGCAGCAGCGCCAGCTCACGGGCACGCTTGACCGCACGGGCGACCTGGCTCTGGTGACGACGGCACGCGCCGGTGATCCGCCGCGAGCGGATCTTCCCCTTCTCGGAGATGAACTTGCGCAGGACCGCGGTGTCCTTGTAGTCGACCTGCTCGACCTTGTCCTTGCAGTACGGACACGGCTTGCGCCGGCCGGTGCCGGGCCCGCCCTTCTTGTCACGTCGGCGCGTGGGCTTGCCACGGTTGCGCTGCTTTGCCACTGACGAAAGTTCCTTAAGTCGCTTGCGAATGCGCGCACAGCAAGGCGCGCGGCCGACCATTGTGACAAAGAGCGATCAACGTCCGCGGATTGCGCTATGGGCGGGTGCCGCGGTCAGCCCGCGCGGGGCGCCAGACGGCACTCGGCGAGGGCCGCGAGATCGATCTCGTCGAGCGTGGTGACGACGATGTCGGCGTGCACGGCGGCGAGCAGCGACTCGTCGTCGGAGCGCGCGACGCCGAGCCCCGCGAAGCCGCCCGCCTTGGCCGCCTGGATGCCCGAGACCGCATCCTCGACGACGAACGCGGCCGGCGGCCGCACGCCGAGCTCCTGGGCCGCGGTCAGGAAGATCTCCGGGTGCGGCTTGCCCTGCGTGAACTCCCGCCCCGAGATGTCGACGTCGAAGACGTTGAGCAGTGTCAGGCCGGGCTCGATCCAGTCGTAGCCCAGGCCCTCCTGCTCGGCGAACGTGTCGAGGCGGATCTGGCGCAGGAACAGCCCGGCGTTCTTGGCCGACGACGCCGCGGCGACGGTGATACCGCGGTCCTTGACGGCGAGCAGGAAGCGCAGGGCGTCCGGGTAGGCGGAGAACTTGCCGGCCTCGATGAGCGCGACGACCATCGCTTGCTTGTGGTCGGCGTACTCATCGACGCGCGACTGCGGGTCGGGCACTTCGAAGTAGTCCAGCGCAGCGATCGCGCCGGCCATCCGCGGCTTGCCCGAGAGGACCTCCTGGTAGACCTGCGCTGTGAAGGCCTCGGGCGTCCAGCTCGTCTGCTCGCGGATGCCGGCCCACGGACCCTCCATCAGCTCCTGGAAGGCGTCGCGCCAGGCGGCCTCGTGCGGCGAGTCGACGAGCACGCCGTCGACGTCGAAGATCGCTCCGCCAAATCCCGGTTGATCGGTCATGTTCCCCTTGCGGTTGCGCTGCCCTGGGCCTGAGCGACGGCGGGCGGTGCCGGAAGCTCGAACGTGCAGCGCTCGCCCGCCCCGAGCTCGCGCACATCGTCGCCGATGCCGACCTTGATCGCGCGGCTGAAGCCGCCGGTGATGACGACCGTCAGCTCGCCGTCGCCGACCGTCACCCGGATCGGCGTGCCGTGGACCTGCATCGGAAACGACAGCCCGTTGAGCTTGTCGCTGAGCATCGGCGCGAAGAACAGCACCCCGTCGCGGATCTCGGCGCCGGTATACGCGCGCTGGACGAGGTCGATCGTCCCGGCCATGACGCCGAGGTGGATGCCCTCCTTCGTCGTGCCGCCCTGGACGTCGCCGATGTCGCTCTCCAGCGCCACGAGGAAGCGCTCCCACGAGTGCTCGGGATCCAGCGGCGCGAGCACGCCGGCGTGAGCGATGTAGCTCAGCGTCGAGCCATGCGAGGTGCGCTCGTCGTAGTAGTCGATGTTGCGCCGCGCACTGTCGGGACCCCAGTCGTAGCCGAGGCGCTCAAACATCCCGGCGATCTCCTCGGGCGAGAAGAGGAAGAACAGCAGCACCGTGTCGGCCTGCTTGGCGAGCTTGTAGCGGTCGGGGTCGTCGCCCTCGGCACGCAGGATGCGGTCCAGGCGCTGGATGTTGCCGTGCTTGGCGC
>JBBSQG010000091.1:0-9592 GCA_038258125.1 Solirubrobacterales bacterium | reverse complement strand
GTTGCGGCTGCCCTCGGCGACGACCGTTGCAACGAGGTCGCCGGCGCCGGCCAGCCCGGCGAACGTCTCCTCGTGGCCGCCGCGGCGGCGCGAGAACGCGTCGACCTCGGCGAAGACCTTGCCCGCCGCCGCGCCGGCGGCGTTGGGCCCGTTGATGCCCGCGACGGCGGCGGCCAGCGCGGCCGCGTTCTTCGCGGTGCCGGCGAGCTCGACGCCGGCGTCGTCGCGTGTCGTGACCGCGTCGAAGCCGGCCTGCTTGAGCACCTTCGCGACCTGCGTGGCGAAGATCGCGTCCGCGCAGCCGACGACGAGCGAGGCGCCGCAGGCGAGTGCGTCCAGCGCATGCCCGGGCCCGCCGACACAGGCGACGGCGCGGGCATTGGCGCGCTCGGCGACATAGCTGGAGGGCAGCATCCCGTTCGGCGCGATCAGGCCCTTGCAGAGCACGACGACGCCGCTGCCCGGGTGGATCGCCTCGGCGTGAGCGCCGACCGCGGCGGGCAGCGCGGCCGCCGGGACCGCGAAGCAGACGAGGTCGGCGCGGTCGAGGGCCAGGCGGCTGGCCTTCGTGACGCGCACGCCGTCGGGCAGCCGGACGCCCGGCAGGTAGTTGTGGTTGACGCGTGTGCGCCCGAGCTGGACGGCCTGCGGCTCGGTGCGGCAGCCAAGCTCGACCTCCAGGCCGGCGCGCGCGAACGCGACCGCCAGGCCGGTGCCCCAGGAGCCGGCGCCGACGATCGCCGCGCGACGCAGGGCGGGGGTGCCGCCGAGCCACTCCCATTGCAGCTCGATGCAGGGCCAGATGCGCTCGGTCACCGCGCGGGCGAGCTGCGGCGATGGCTCGTCGATGCGCGGGAAGCGCAGCGGCCGGCCGGCGCGGATGCGGACCTTGTGCGGGCGGATGCGCCAGCCGCGGCGGATCGCCTCGGTGCCGATCAGCGCGACCGGCACGACCGGTGCACCGGTCTCCAGCGCCAGGCGCCCAACGCCGCGCTTGGGCGAGCCGAGCGCGCCGGGCCGCGTGCGCGTGCCTTCGGGGAAGATCACGACGACGTCGCCGCGCTCGAGGATCCGCCGCGCGGCGTCCATCGCGTCGCGATCGCCGTTGCCGCGGTCGACCGGGAAGGCGCCAAGCGAGCTGAGCAGCCAGCCGAGGAAGCGGTACTTGAACAGCTCGGTCTTGGCGATGTAGTAGACCGGCCGGCGCAGGAGCATGCCGATCACCCACGGGTCCATGAACGAGCGGTGGTTGGAGGCGATGATCAGCGCCCCGTCTGAGGGGATGTGCTCCATCCCCATCCGCTTCATGCGGAAGTAGACGAGGAAGAACGGCTGCAGGATGGCGCGCGCGACCCAGTAGATGACGGGGTTGACTCCGCGGCCCTGCGCACGCGCCAGCAGTCGGCTTGGATCCATGCCACCGGATACCCGACGTCGTGACGGGCGTTACAGTCAGGCGAGTCCATGGTGATCGATCGCGCCAAGACCGTCCGGGGAGCCTTCGCCGGCATGGTCGCCGCCGGAGTGTGGCTCGCCCAGCAGCCGCTCGACAAGCCGCTGTTCGGCGTCGACTACGACGACAGCGAGTTGCTCGGCAAGGCAATCACGCGCGGGCGCGCTTGGCCCGTCGTGGGCGCAGCGATGCACCTCGCCAACGGCGCGCTGCTCGGCGGGGTGTACGCGAACGTCGCGCCGCGGCTGGCGCTGCCGTCCTGGAGCCGCGGGCCACTCGTCGCGCTCGTCGAGCATGTCGCGACCTGGCCGCTGACGATCGCCGTCGACCGCGTGCATCCCGCGCGGGCGGACCTGCCGCCGCTGGCCGGCGACGCGCGCGCCTTCGCCCAGGCGACCTGGCGCCACCTGCTCTTCGGCATCGTGCTCGGCGAGCTCGAGCGGCGCCTGAACACATCTTCGGATGGGGAGATCCCGGCCTACGAGCACGTCGTTTCGAGCAACGGTCATGGCCGTCTCGAACACGCCGGCCTCCCCGGCTGAGGGCCGCGGGCACCATTTGTCGCGGGCGCGGTACGGATGGAGGGTCGGGTGGCGTGCCGTCGCGGGCGCGCTGGCGGCCGCGGGCGCGCTCGCCTGCGCGCCAGTCGCCCCCGCCGACGCCCGCGACGCCGTCGTGGCGTCCTTCGACGGCACCGCGATCGCCGTGCACTTCTACGGCCCGACGGCGCCGCCGGCCGGTGGCGTCGCCCCCACGGTGCTCGTCGGGTCGCCATATCCCAGTGCCGGCGAGACGCGCCCCGACGAGGACGTCGGCGACCGCATCGGCCTGGCGACGCTGCGCGGCGCGGGCTACAACGTCCTGACCTGGGACCCGCGCGGGAGCGGCGGCTCGGCCGGCCTGATCCGGTTTGACTCACCGGACTTCGAGGGGCGCGACATGCGCGCGCTGATCGACTTCGTCGCCGCCCAGCCCGAGGCCCAGCTCGACGGCCCCGGCGACCCGCGGGTCGGCATGAGCGGAACGAGCTACGGCGCCACGATCCAATACATCACCGCGGCGCTCGATCCGCGCGTCGACGCCATCGTGCCCGACATCGGCTGGCAGTCGCTGACTGGCGTCCTGCGCCGCGGCGGTGCGGTGAAGACCGGCTGGCTGGCCGCGCTGTGCGGTCTGGACCGCGTGCCCGGCGCCGGCGACGGCGAGGCCAGCGTCTCCGACGTCAAGCCGGTGAGCGCCAGCGACGAGTTCAAGGCGGTCTGCGTGGAGGGCGTGCGCGGCGCGTTGTCGACCGAGAGTCGCCGCTGGATCGCCCAGCACGGTCCGTCCGCGCTGATCGGGAAGATCCGCACGCCGGTGCTCATCATGCAGGGCACGAGCGACACGCTGTTTCCGCTCGACCAGGCGAGCGATGCGTTTGCCCGGCTGCGCCGCAACCGCATCCCGGTGAAGATGATCTGGTACTGCGGCGGCCACGTCGCCTGCGAGACCGACGCCGGTGACCCGCGCACGCTCGCCCGCGCGGGGCTTGCCTGGCTGAACCGCTGGCTGCGCCAGGACGCGTCCATCGACACCGGGCCGGCGTTTGAGTGGCTCGCCGGCGACGGCGTCTGGCGCTCGGGTCCGGACTATCCGCTGGCCTCGCTCGGGGCGCTGGAGAACACCGGCTCGGGCTCGCTGAAGATCGCCCCCGGCGACACCCCCGCGCACGGCCTGGCTCGCGTCGCCGGGCCGGCGCGCAAGGCGATCGAGGTCACGCTCCCGCCGCCGTCCGGCGAGGCCGACATCGTCGGCAACCCGCGCGTGCGGCTCATCTATCGCGGCCGGGCCAAGCCCGCGCGCACGTTCCTCTACGCGCAGGTCTATGACGACGAGGCCGACCGCGTGCTGGGCGGACTCGCCACGCCGCTGCCGGTCATCCTCGACGGCCGTCAGCGCACGATCGATCGCCCGCTGGAGGCGATCGCCGAGCATGCCGGCCCGGCCTCGCTGTACCGGCTGCAGATCACGCCGGGCGCCGCGAGCTATGAGCAGCAGCGCTCCAAGGGCCGCGTCAGCATCTACGGCGCGTTCGGCTCCCTGCCGCTCGTCGACGCGACGCGCTCGGGCTTCGGGTCGGTGCGCCATACGCCGAAGCGACCGCGCGTCACGGTGACTTCGCGGCGCGACGGGCGCTACTCGCGCATCCGGCTGCGCGTGCGCCTGCCCGTGCGGCCGTGCACCGGCAGCATCACGTTCGTCGTCAAGACCTCCAAGCGTCCCTACGTCTACGACAAGGCCCTGACCGCGGGCCCCTGCCGTGCAGGTCGCAACATCAAGTTGCGCGTCAAGCGCGGCAGCCGCCTGCGCGTAACTGCCACGTTCAACGGAAATCCGGAGCTCAAAGCGCGCGCCTCACGTATGTTGACGCGCAAAGCTCGATGAGCACGACCCTCCGCCTTCGCAGCCGCGCCTCCGCGATCGCCGCCGCCGGCGCGCTCTGTGGGCTGCTCGTCGCTGCCTCGCCGGCCGACGCCCGCGACGTCAACGTCCGCTCGTTCGACGGCGTCACGATCCGCGCGCACTTCTACCCCGCGTCCAACCGCGCCTCCAACGAGCGCGTGCCGACCGTCCTGATCGGGCCCGGCTATCCGACGAACGGCGACACGAACCCCGACGGCGACACGAGTGACCAGATCGGCCAGCGCACGCTGCGCGGCGAGGGCTACAACACGCTGACCTGGGACCCGCGCGGGATCGGCGGCTCGGGCGGCCTGGTGAACTTCGACTCGCCAGACTTCGAGGCGCGCGACGTGCAGGCGCTGATCGACTTCGTCGGGACTGCCCCCGAGGCGCTGCTCGACGGCCCCAACGATCCGCGTGTCGGGATGTCGGGCTCAAGCTACGGCGGCGCGATCCAACTCGCGACAGCGGCGATCGACGGCCGCCTGGACGCGATCGTGCCAGACGTGACCTGGAACGACCTCGGCACAGGCTTCTTCCCCGACAACGCGATGAAGACCTCCTTCGCCGTGCTGATCTGCGGCCACGGCACCGCCAGCGGCGTGCCGGTCAGCCTGCTCGGACCGGCGGCGGCGGTGCTCGACCGCGCCGCCTCGCAGCTGAAGACGGCCTGCCTGGAGAGCCTCGGCGGGGCCGTCAACGGGCCCAGCCGGCAGTGGTTCAGCGATCGCACCCCGGCCGGGCTGCGCGACCGCGTCAACACGCCGACGCTGCTCACGCAGGGCACGGTCGACACGCTGTTCGGCCCCAGCGAGGCGGTCGAGAACTACCAGGCGCTGCGCGGCAAGGGCGTGCCGGTGAAGATGCTGTGGTACTGCGGCGGGCACGGCGCGTGCACAACGTCGACCGGTGATGCTGGCTTCCTGCGGCGCGCCGGCCTGAACTGGCTGGATCGCTACCTGAAGCAGAACACGGCGACCGATACGGGGCCGGGCTTCGAATGGCTGGCCGACGACGGCGTCTGGCGCTCGTCGCCGGAGTACCCGCCGGCCAGCGGCGGCACGGTCGATGCGTCCGGTGCGAACTTCAGGAGCCTCGGTGTCTCGCTCGTCGACAGCACGGCGTCCGGTCGCGACGGCTTCGCCGCGACGCCCGCCGGCAACGCGGTGACCGTCGGCTTCGATCCGCCGCCGGCGGGCAGCGACGTGGTGGGTCCGCCGAAGCTGACGGTGACCTACAAGGGAAACGCGCTCGGGCCGAACACCTTCCTCTTCGCCCAGATCATCGACGCGAACGCCAATCGCGTCGTCGGCTCCCAGGTCACCCCGCTGCCGGTCGTGCTCGACGACCGCGTGCGAACGGTCGTGCGCGAGCTGCAGCCGATCGCCGCGCACGCCGGGTCAAACGCCTCCTACCGCGTGCAGATCACGCCCGGGACCGGCGTGTTCGGCAAGCAGGGCGCCGTCGGCGGCGTGATCCTGCGCAACGTCAGCGCGACGCTGCCGCTCGTGATCCCCGGCACCGTCGCCAAGAAGCGGCGCACGGCGAAGCGGCTGAAGCTGAAGGTCAGCTCGCGGCGCATCAAGGGCCGCTCCCGCGTGACGATCACGAGCAAACTGCGCTCCAAGCCGTGCTCGGGCAACGTCAAGCTGACGATTCGCATCTTCGTCAACAAGAAGCGGATGCGCTCGACCGTGCGCGTGCCGAAGTCCTGCAAGATCCGCAAGGTGGTGCGCCTGCGCGTGCGCAGCCGCAGGACGATCCGGGTGTCCGCGCGGTTCAGCGGCAACACGTCGCTCAAGCCGCGCAACGCCAAGAGCGTCAACTACCGCGTGCGGTAGCGCGACCCGCGGCCACGGCGGCCCGGCGTTCGTGTCGCCAATGGGGCGCCACGAGCCCCATATTCGACACGACCGGCCCGTGCGCGGCGGCTACAGCTGCTTCTTGAGGGCCGCGGCGATGACCTTCGCGGCGATCGCCGTGCCCGACACGTTGAGGTGGATGCCGTCGGCCGTGCGCACGCGGATGTAGCGGCCGCGGTAGCGGATCACCTCGGCGAAGCCGTTCGGGGTGAACAGCGAGTCCATCCGGATGACGGTGACGCCCTTGATGTCCTTGCCGGCCTGCACGATCGCCTGGTTGGTGGCGGTGATGATCTCTGTCCTCGGGCCGCCGCGCGGCAGCGGCAGGGTCAGCCAGATCACGCGTCCCTCGCGCTTGCGCCGGTAGGTCGTCATCAGCTTGCGGATCCGGCGTGCGTACTCGGCGACGTACGGCGCGCCGCAGCACTCCGCGCTGAGGCCCGCGGGCGTCGTCATCGTAAAGCCCTCGTTGACCCCGAGCGAGATGATCGTGAAGCGCGGCTTGTAGCGCTTGACCTGCCGCTTGGCGATCGCCCCCCAGTCTGAGCCGGGCTTGCTGATCCCGGTCCCGATCGAGATGTTGCTGCGCACCGTGGCCTTGTCGCCGAGCTCGTCGGCGAGGAAGTTGTCGACGCCCTGCATCGTCGAGTCGCCGGTGGTGAGCACGACCGGCGGCGCCTTGGGCGCCTTGCCGCCGCCGACGGTCACCGTGCGGCGGATCTTGTGGCCGTCGACGCGCAGCTCGATCTTGTAGCGGCCCTTGAGCTTGGCGCGAAAGCGCCGCGTGCGAACGGTGACGGCCTTCTTGAAGCCAACGGGGAAGCAGCGCTTCTCGCCGCGCGGTGGGGCGATGCACAGCCGCGGCTTGAAGTCGCCGATGTCCCAGCCGTCAACGATCCGCACGCGGCCGAGCTTGCCGCGCACGACGCGCCGCGGGACGCTGAGCTCGAAGCGGCTCGCGCACGAGCCGGTGCGCACGCTGTAGGCGCCGGCGACGGACGTGCCGTCGGGCAGCGTGGCCCGCGCGACGAAGCTGCGCGAGGCGCGGTCGCAGTCCCAGGTCGTCGCCTCGGCGAGCTCGGTGCCGGCGTCGGGCGCGCCGGCCAGCGCGCCGAGCGGCTTGAGGGCGTTGTCGACGCACTCGTAGAACTCGACGCTGGCGCCCTGCGCGCCGAAGAAGATGAGGCTGATGATCCCGGGCTGCGTGGCGTCGGCGGCGAGGAAGTTCGTGATCGGCCCGACGTCGCAGCCGGCGGCGGGCTGCGTGGTGCCCTGGCTACGAGCGGTCGGGGCGGTGACCGCGGCCGACGCGGCCAGCAGCGCGGCGGCGAGCAGCGCCGCGAGCGCGAAGTACCGCCACGGCAGGACCCGATCCACGGGGGCGATGGTAGCTGCGTCCAGGCGCTGCGGGCGCCGGTCTGGACGGATGTTCGTGTGGCCGTCCGCGTCGGCGAGCACGCCGAGGCGGGCGCCGGCCTCGGCGCTGACGCGACAGCGCAGGTTGGCGGAGATGCGCGACCAGCCGCCGCGCCCCGGCTCGGCACGGTCGCGGTCCACAGGTTGATCCCGAGACCCGGATCGGCGACGGCCTGGACCGCTGTGCCGGGGGCGAGGCCGTGCTGCTCGTCGCGCATTTCGACAGCCGCTCCGATCCGCGATCGCCGTCGTCCCAGCCGAGGGCGCATGCGTCAAGGTGGCGGTGGAGTTCCCGCCGGCATGTTCGAGGGGGCCATCCCGGAACTGGGCAACACATGACGCTTTCGGGTTGGATACAGCCCGGAAACCGCCATACAGAGCCCGCCTCCGGAATCGAACCGGAAACCTCTTGATTACAAATCGATCTTCGGCGGATGAGGCTAGGTCCGGGTCCCGCAAATACCCGCAATTTGGGGCCGTTTACGTCGTGTTGACTCAAATCAAGTGGCTACTCCCTGTGCTACTCCCGGCCATTTGCTACTCCTTTTGCTACTCCCTGACGGCCCTTCGCGTGGCTTGGATCTCGGTCTGCGCGAGCCGATCTCCGAAGCATTCCGCCGTCGTCGGATCGGTCAGATCCGAGGTGCTCGTCCGGCACTTGACCTTGTGCGGATCAGGGTGATGCGCCGGTCTCCACAGACAAGTTGGTCTGGGCCTCGATGGCGCTTATCCGGCTTCCCCAGTGCGCGTGCCGCACTTCAAGCGATCGTCGGACGGACAAGGCGATGTAGCTTCAGCGGCACATGGTCGCCGATCACGAACGAGTGCTGATCGCGCCGAACGCATCATCTTGCTCCCCTGGCGCGATCTGCCCGCCTACGATCGCGAGCTCCTACCGAGCATCGGCGCTCGCAGTGGCAGGTCACGACGCGAGCGCTCGGACACACCGTCGACGACCTGCTACGCCCGGATGGCTATGCGCGCCTCAGCGACCGTGCCGTCGCCGACCTGGATGTCGCCGCCGGAGCCTGGATCTCACACTGCGACTGGTTCGTGATCAACGCGGACCTCGATGACCGCGGCTACGAGGCGATGCTGGCACGTGTCGTGTTGGCGAATGTGGAATTCCGACTGGTGACCGGCGGAGCAAAGCGCAGAATCACCTGCCAGACACCCATTGGCAAGGCGACCAGGCCGCGGCCTGCGGCGCGAGGCGTCTATCGCGTGTCGCCCCGGGTGGTCCGCCACCGCGAAGCTGCGGAGTTCGACGCAACACCGCCGTCGCATCGCCGCACAAGTAAAGGGCCTCAGCTGCCAGCGAAGCTCCCGTCGTCGGCGTCGCATCCGGCCGCGATTAGTCGATCGCGGAGGTGTCGCCGTCCTTCTCGCGACCCAGACATCCTGATGGCCCTCATCGCCGCGGCGTCGACCGGAAGCAAAGCGCCGTCAAGCAGCACGAGGATCGTCCGATCCGGCGCCAGGGCAGTCGCAATCCCGGCTTCGAACCAAAGGCTTGCCTGCGCCGCACTGTCCGAATCAGCCGCGACCACGATGGCTTGTGCGTCCTGAATCATTTGCCGCAGGTTGTCGGCTGATCCTGGGCCACGCGACCACGTTCCGCCGAAGATGATCGGCACGAGACCGAGCCCGCGCAGGAACGTGGTGAGAACCTCGGGCGCCTGCCGTGTGCCCCCCGCGACCACTAGGACGCGCCGACGTTGACCGCCTTGGCCAAGCGGATTGGCGAGAACGTCCGGCGCGGCGCGGGCCAACTCAACAAGCAATGCATACGCAAGGTCGTCCAGAAGACGACGCTCCCGCCGGATGCGGAAAGAATCGGGCTGCAGCTTGACGATGCTCGCCGCCGCCGCACGGCGTTCTCCCAACGTCTTGCCTGCAGCCGCGTCGGTGACCCCGAACAGCGCTCGCGCGGGATTTGGCGGCGGCAGGCTCTCGATGGCCGCGGCAAGCGCTCCGGCTACGGCCATCGCGGCCCGGCTGTCGCTCGGGTCTCCGGTCCATCCTGGCGCGAGTCCGACCAACGTAGGGCAGGTGAGCACAGCGGCGGGCGCGATGCTCCCATGCTTCAGGAGATTCTGTAGGCCGGCGCGCGCCGCCTCAAGCGGGGCAGAATGTTCGGGATCGTTACGCATTTGTACCACAGTCGCTACAGACATGATACAACACAACGATGTTTCCGGTCCGACGACCATCGTGCGACCCCAGACCCCGCAGCGCTCACCGAGCCAGCAGCCTTTGGGCACACGAGCCGATCGGGCGCGGCCAGCCCTCAAACGTCACATGAGCGGTTCGAATGGCACCCCGGCCGATGAAGCAAACCGGTCCCGTCGTTGGGGCGACGGCGTAGCGCGAGCTTTTCTCGGTCTGTTGGCGATCGTGTTGATCGGATCGGGGGTTG
>JBBSQG010000090.1:0-9600 GCA_038258125.1 Solirubrobacterales bacterium | reverse complement strand
GCGCCTCGGCGCGGTGGCCGTTCGCGACGCTCGGCTGGCCCGAGAGAACCCCCCAATTGCAGGCGTTCTATCCGACCGACGTGCTTTCGACGGCGCGCGACATCCTGTTTCTCTGGGTCGCCCGGATGGTGATGATGGGGCTGCGCTTCTGTGACGCGATCCCCTTCGAGCATGTCTACGTGCACTCGATCATCCAGGCGCCCGACGGCCGGCGGATGAGCAAGTCGCTCGGCACCGGGATCGACCCGCTGGCGCTCGTCGAGGGCGGCCCGCGACCCCCGGTGTTCGCCGCCCAGCCGGGCCAGGACCCGGGCGAGTTTCCCGCCTATGGCGCCGACGCCGTGCGCTTCGGGCTGCTGGCGATGTCCTCCACGCAGGACGTGCGCTTCAGCGAGGAGAAGGTCCAGCAGGGCCAGGCGCTCGCCAACAAGCTCTACAACGCGACGCGCTTCGTCGTCATGCGGGTCGGCGACGAGGCGCAGGCCGGCAGCGGCGGACCGGATCCCCGCACGGTCGAGGACCGCTGGATCCTCTCGCGCCTGCAGGCGATCAAGGCCGACACGCAGACGCGGATGGACGACTTTGACTTCGCCAAGGTCGCGCTCGGCCTGTACGACTACATCTATGGCGAGCTGTGTGACTGGTATCTGGAGATCGTCAAGCCTCGGTTGGGGGAGGACTCCGACCCGGCCGAGCGTGCGGCGCTCGGTGCGACGCTGCTGCACGTGCTGCGCGAGACGCTGGCGACGGCCCACCCGGTCATCCCGTTCGTCACCGAGGAGCTGTGGGACCTGCTGCCCGGCGCCGACGGATTGCTGGCGACGAGCCCGCTGCCGGGGCCCGACGGCGCGCTCGTCGACCGCGCCGCCGAGACGCAGATCGAGCGGGCGATCGAGGCGATCGGAGTGCTGCGCGGCTGGCGCGACTCCGTCGGCGTGCGCCCCGGGGTGATCGTGCCGGCGGTGCTCGACGCCGAGGGCTACGGAGCGACGGCCGCACGCGTCGGGGCACTCGCGCGGTTTGACTTCACCGACGGCGGCGCGGTTCGCGGCGAGAACGACCACGCGGCGAGCATTGCAGTGCCCGGCGGGACGGTCGCGGTGCTCGCGTCCGGCGACGTCGACCTGGGCGCCGCCGAGCGGCGGCTTGAGCAGCAGCGCGCCACGCTGCGCTCGGAGATCGAGCGCGCCGAGCGCAAGCTCGCCAACGCGGGCTTCGTGGCCAAGGCGCCGGCAGCGGTCGTCGACGGCGAGCGCGCCAAGCTCGAGCGGCTGCGCGCGGAGCTGGAGACGCTGTGACGCGCGCCGGCCTCGACGTCGGCGCCACGCAGACCACCGACGACGCCGACGACGCCGAGCGCTGGCTGCTGTCGCTGGAGCTGTTCGGCATGCGCTTCGGCCTGGATCGCATGCGGCGGCTGATGACCGCGCTGAACAACCCCAACGAGGCCTTCCGCGCGATCCACGTGGTCGGCACGAACGGAAAGTCTTCGACGGTGCGGATGATCGCCGCACTGCTGCACCACCATGGCGTGCGTGCCGGCGCCTACCTGTCGCCGCACCTCGTCTCCTTCGCCGAGCGCATCCGGGTCGCCGGCGTGGACATCTCGTCGGCTGAGCTCGCGCGCGCCGTCGGCCGCGCCCGCCGCGCGACGACGCTCGTCGATCGCACGCTCGACGCCGGCGACCGCGTGACGCAGTTCGAGGCGCTGACGGCGGCCGCCTACGCGCAGCTGGCGGCGGAGGGCGTCGAGGTCGCCGTCGTCGAGGCCGGGCTCGGCGGCCGCTGGGACGCGACGAACGTCATCGACGCCCCGATCGTGGTGCTGACGAACGTCGGCCTGGAGCACACGCGCTGGCTCGGGCCGACGGTGACCGACATCGCCCGCGAGAAGCTCGCGGTCGTGACGTCGGCTGACCCGCCGACGACGCTCGTGCTGGGCGCCGACCTGCATCCCGAGGCCGAGGCCGAGGCGCGGATCGTCGCCGACCGCCAGAGGGCGAGGATCGTGCGCGCGCCGACGGCGCCGCCGGCCGGGGTCGAGCTGCTGGCCCGCGGCGCCTTCCAACGGCGCAACTTCGCCGTCGCCTGCGCGGCGGCCGAGGCCTGCCTGGGTGCGCTCGATCCGGCGGCGGTACGGGCCGCCGCCGCGTCGACGATCGTGCCGGGACGCTTCGAGGTGCTGCCCGGCTGCAGAGGCGACGAGCGCGCCGAGGTCGTGCTGGACGGCGCGCACAACGCCAGCGGGATCGCCGCGCTGGTCGACTCCTTGCCCGAGTTCCTGGCCGGCCGGCCGCTTGTCGCGGTGCTCTCGGTGCTCGACGACAAGGACGCCGCCGCCATGCTGGCGACGCTGCTGCCGCTCTGTGCCGGCGCGGTGTTCACCGCCAACGCCAACCCACGCGCGCTGTCGCCGGCGACGCTCGCCTCGCTGGCCGGCCAGGTCGGCGGCGGTGCGTGGGGCGGGGTGGCCCGCGTCGAAGCCGACCCGCACCGTGCGGTGGCGCTGGCGCGCGAGCTGGCCGACGACATCGCCGGCAGGCTCGCGGCGGACGCGGGAGAGGGCGGCGGCGGGGTCGTCCTCGCGACTGGCTCGATCTACCTCGTTGCCGACCTCGTGCGGCCCGCGGGTGCGGGACGGCGGTCGACGCTGTGAACCGCGAGGGCCCGTCGGCGCTGGCCCTGATCGCCGCGGTCGCGGTGATCGTCGCGCTCGTGATACTCGTCTTCTTCGCGCTCGGCTACGGGCTCGGGCGCATGTTCCTGTAGGTGCCCGCCGCGCTGCAAGCTGGGGTGCGAAACCCACCTGCATACCACGGCAACCCCCGCGACGGATAAGCTCCCGCGATCGTGGTCGCCGTCTTTGGCATCAACTCCGATGGGCTGAACCTTGCGGTCAACATGCTCATCCTGTTTCTCGTCGTCATCTACCTGGCGCTCGTGTACTGGACGTACATGGACGCGATCAGGCGGATCGAGGACCCGATGCTCGTCATCTGCGCGACCGTCGCCTCGCTCTTTCCCTTCGTCGGGACGATCCTCTACGTGATCGTGCGCCCGCCGGAGTACCTGGAGGACATCCACGAGCGCGAGCTGGAGATGCAGGCCGCGGAGTCGCGCCTGCACGAGGCGAACTACATGCTGTGCCCGCACTGCGACTACGAGGTCAAGGAAGACTTCCTGCGGTGCCCGAACTGCGTCCGCAAGCTGCGCGACCCCTGCCGTACCTGCGGACGCCCGCTGGACCCCACGTGGAAGCTCTGCCCGTACTGCGAGGCCGAGCCGGGCGATGTCGGACGTCAGCCGCGGCTGCGCTCCGAAGCCTGAACCCGCGTGGTCTGACATCGACCTCTAGGAGTTTTGACCTTGATGGACCGGACCCTGATCCTGGTGAAGCCCGACGCGTTTGCGCGCAACCTGACGGGCGAGATCATCGCCCGTTTCGAGCGCAAGGGCCTGCGGCTGTTGGCGCTGAAGCTCATGACGCTGAACCGGGCGACCGCCACGGCGCATTACGCCGAGCACGACGGCAAGCCGTTCTTCGACGATCTCGTGGCGTTCATCACCTCCGGCCCGCTCGTGGCGATGATCCTCGAGGGCCCCAACGCGATCGCCGCGGCGCGCCAGCTGATCGGCACGACGAACGGCCTGGAGGCCGCGCCCGGATCGATCCGCGGCGACTACGCGATCGAGACGCGCCGCAACCTCGTGCACGGCTCGGACTCGATGGAGTCGGCGGCGCGGGAGATCTCGATCTACTTCCCCGAAGAGGGGTAGGGGCGCGAACGTCCCGTCAGCCCATGACCGCGCCGACGCTCATCCTCGCCAGCCGCTCCCCGCAGCGCAAGGCGATCCTCGAGCAGCTGCGCATCTCCTTCGAGATCGTCGCCGCCGACGTCGAGGAGCTCGCCGTCGGCGACCCCGTGACGGTCGCCCGCGCCAACGCGCTGGCGAAGGCCGAGGCGGTCGCCCTCCTGCGCCCCGAGCAGCGGATCCTCGGCGTCGACACGATCGTCGCGCTCGACGGCGAGATCTTCGGCAAGCCGCCGTCCGGGGAGGCGGCGTCAACCACCCTGAAACGGCTCTCGGGACGGACCCACGAGGTCGTCAGCGGGCTGGCCCTGCTCAATCCCGGCAACCCTCAGGTTGTGCATGAGGTAACGAGGGTGACGTTCCGGACGCTCAGCGACGACCTCGTGCAGCGCTATGTCGACACCGGCGAATGGGCCGGACGAGCGGGGGGATATGCCATCCAGGGCCAGGGTGCGGCGCTGGTTCGTCGCATAATGGGGGACTACCTGAACGTCGTCGGTCTGCCCGTCGGAAAGATGCTCGACCTCGACTTGACCCTTATGCTCAGGGAGAACTAGAGGGATGGCTTGGTCAGGAGCCCTGCGCCGCTAGACTCAGGGGCGGCGGGCAGCGCCGTGAGCAGCCTTCGCATGCGGTTCGGAATGGGTCCTCGCCACCTCTTAAATGGGTTTCTTCAGCTACCTCACCGGATTCGGGGGCCGCGACATGGCCGTCGACCTGGGCACAGCGAACACCCTCGTCTACGTGCGTGGCCGGGGGATCGTGCTCAGTGAGCCATCCGTCGTCGCGATCGACTCGCGCAGCGGCGAGGTGCACGCGGTCGGCATCGAGGCCAAGCGGATGCTCGGCCGCACGCCGGGCACGATCTCCGCCATCCGGCCGCTGAAGGACGGCGTCATCGCCGACTTCGACGTCACCGAGGAGATGCTGCGTCACTTCATCCAGAAAGTGCACCAGAACCGCTGGGCGCACCCGCGCGTCGTCGTCTGCGTTCCCTCGGGGGTGACCGGCGTCGAGAAGCGCGCTGTCGAGGAGGCCTGCCTGAGCGCCGGCGCCCGCCAGGCCTACCTCATCGAGGAGCCGATGGCGGCCGCGATCGGGGCCGGGCTGCCGGTCGGCGAGCCGACCGGCTCGATGGTCGTCGACATCGGCGGCGGCACGAGCGAGGTGGCCGTCATCTCGCTCGGCGGCATCGTCGTCTCACAGTCGATCCGCATCGGCGGCGACGAACTCGACGAGGCGATCATCAACTACGCCAAGCGCGAGTACAAGCTGCTCATCGGCCAGCAGACGGCCGAGGAGGTCAAGCTCGAGATCGGCTCGGCGCACCCGATGGAGGAGGAGGTGCAGGCCGAGATCCGCGGACGCGACATGGTCTCCGGCCTGCCCAAGACCGTCGTGCTCACGAGCGAGGAGATCCGCCAGGCGCTCGAGGAGCCGCTGTCGCAGATCATCGACGCCGTCAAGGAGACGCTGGACCGCACGCCGCCCGAGCTGTCCTCGGACATCATGGACCGCGGGATCATGCTCGCGGGCGGAGGCTCGTTGCTCCAGGGGCTCGACGAGCGCCTGCGCGAGGAGACGCAGATGCCGTGCCACCTGGCCGAATCTCCCCTGACCTGCGTCGCCGTCGGCTCGGGCCGGTCGCTTGAGGAGTTCGAGGTCATCCATCGCAGCAACCGTGGGAACTCCAAGAACCGCCGCCGCCGGTACTGATGCACCAACGTCCTTGGAGCCAGTCCGCCCGTGTATGACAAGACGGTCCGCCGGCGCCGCGTGGTCCTGGGACTGCTGGTCGCCTGCTCCCTGGTCCTGCTGACCGCCTACTTCGGTGAAGCCGGCGGCGGCGCTCTGCACTCGGTGCAGCGCGGCACGAGCGAGATCCTCAACCCCGTCCAAGAGGGGGCCAGCCGGGCGCTGAAGCCCGTCCGCGACCTGTTCGGCTGGTTCGGCGACACGATCGCCGCCAAGGGCCAGGTCGAGGACCTGCGCCGCGAGCGCGATCGGCTGCGCACCGAGGTCGCCGAGAACGAGGTCCGCGCCGACGAATACACCCGGATCAGCAAGCTCGTCGAGTTGCAGGGCGCGCTTGGACTGAAGGACTACGCGCCGAGGACCGGGCGTGTGATCTTCCAGTCGCCGACCGTCTGGTACGCCACGATCCGCGTCGACAAGGGCTCCGACGACGGCGTGCAGGTCGGCCAGCCGGTCCTCAACGAGGAGGCGCTGATCGGCCGCGTGACCGAGGTCTTCGGCGGCTCGGCCCAGGTGACGCTCATCACCGACACGACGACGAAGGTCCCCGCGCGGGCCGGCCGCGAGCAGGTGTTCGGCATCGTCGAGCCGACGAGCGCAGGCAACCCGACCGATCTCGTCATGCAGTTCACCCAGCCCAACCGGCGCCTGAAGGCGGGCGACCGCGTCGTCACGCGCGGCACCGAGCCGCAGGACCGCGGGCCGTCGCTATACCCGGTCGGGCTGCCGATCGGCGAGATCACCGAGATCAGGGACCAGGGCTCTGACACGCAGGAGGTCCACCTGCGCCCGTACGCCGATATGCGCAGCCTCGACTTCGTCCAGATCCTCACCCGGCCGCAGGGCCCGCCCTCCGGATGACCAGCCCCTTCGCGCAGCTGCTCGCACGCCTGACGGCGCTCGGCCTACTCGGCGTGATCGTCCAGACGGCGGCGGTCTCGCAGCTGCCGATCGCGGGTGCCAACGCCGATCTGTCGCCGCTGCTGGTGATGGCGGTCGGCCTGTTGTGCGGCTCGCTGGCCGGCGGCGTGTTCGGCTTCGGGGTCGGCCTGTTCGCCGATGTCGTCTCGCTGCAGACGCTCGGCGTCTCCTCGCTCGTCCTGCTCGGCGTCGGTTACGGCGCCGGGCGCCTGCGCGAGGCGCGCGATCCCGAGGGCACGCTCGTCCCGCTCGCCGTCGGCGCCGCCGCGACGCTCACCTTCGGCGTCGGCTTCGCGATCATGCAGTTCCTGCTCGGCGTCGACGCGCCGGTCAGCTGGGCGCTCGTGCGCCAGCTGCTGGTGACGCTCGTCGTCAACGCGCTCATCGCGCTGCCCGTCTTCGCGCTCGTGCGCCGCTGGCTGCACGCGGCGATGCCCGACGACCCGCGCCGCCGGCGCCGCCGCGCCTACACGACGGGCGGCCTCAGCCCGCTCTCCCGGGGACCGCAGGTCCGCCGATGATGATGGAGCCCTCCAACGACCGCCGCGCGCCGATCACCCCGCAGCTCGCACTGCGCGTGGCGATCCTCGGCGGCGTCGCCTTCGCGCTGTTCGCGATCGTCTTCTTTCGCCTCTGGTACCTGCAGGTGCTGTCGGGCGACAAGTTCCTCGCCCAGGCGACCGTGAACCGCGTGCGCGAGGTGCGCATCCAGGCGCCGCGCGGCCGGATCGTCGATGTCAACGGCAAGGAGATCGTGCGCAACCGTCGCGCGGTCGTCGTCGAACTGGACCCCGCGACGCTGCCCGCGGAGGAGAGCGACCTGGCCGCGGACTGGGGCCGGCGCGCCGGCCAGCGCGAGGCCAAGCCCAAGGGCCACCGCGGCGAGCCGATCCCGATTCCGAAGATCCCGACAGCCGAGCTGAAGACCCGCTACCGGCGCCTGGGCGCCGTGCTCGGTTCCAACGCGACGACGATCCACCGCCAGGTCGTCCACTCGCTCGTCGTCCTGCCGTACTCCGCCGTGCGCCTGAAGACCGACGTCTCGACGTCGCTGCTGTCCTACATCTCCGAGCGCCCGGACAAGTTCCCGGGCGTCAAGGTCGAGTGGACCTACCTGCGCGACTATCCGCACGACCGGCTCGCCGCGCAGATCCTCGGCAGCGTCGCCGAGATCAGCGAGGACGAGCTCAAGCTGCCGCGCTTTCGCGGAGTCAAGGCCGGCACACGGGTCGGAAAGGGGGGCCTGGAGCGCACCTACGACCGCTACCTGCGCGGCGTCGACGGCAAGCAGCGCATCCAGGTCGACGCCTCCGGGCGGCCGGTTGCCAGCGCGCGCCTGCGTCACGACGAGCCGGTCGCCGGCCAGCGGCTGCGACTGTCGCTCGACATCGGCCTGCAGAAGGCGGGGCAGGTCGCGATGAGCGAGATCGGTGGCGGCAAGGCCGGCGCGTTCGTCGTGATGAACCCGAGCGACGGCGCGCTGCTGGCGATGGGCTCGGCGCCGACATTTGACCCCAAGCAGCTGACCAAGGAGCTCACGCAGGAGCGCTACGACGCGCTGTTCGGCGACGCCGCCGGCGCGCCGCAATTCAACCGCGCGATCGCCGGCCTGTATCCGACCGGCTCGACGTTCAAGGCGGTCACCGCGCTGGCCGGCCTCGAGAAGGGGCTGGTCACGCCGGGCACGACGATCAACGACCAGGGCTGCATCCAGGTTGGCGAGATCGAGCGCTGCAACGCCAAAAAGGCGCGCTATGGCCCGGTCGACCTGACGAAGGCGATCCAGGTCTCGTCGGACATCTACTTCTACCAGCTGGGAATCGACGCCTTCTACAAGAAGGGCGACAACCTCGTCATCCAGCGCTACGCGCGCAAGATCGGCTTCGGGCAGACGACCGGCGTCGACCTGCCGGGCGAGGAGGGCGGCGTGATCCCCGACCAGGCCTGGCGCCACGAGGTCAACGCGCGCGAGATCAAATGCCGCAAGAAGCGGGGCATCTCGCTCGAGGCCAACGTCTTCACCGCGGGCGCCAAGCGCTGCGGCATCTCCGACCTGCGCGACTACAACCTCGGCGACACCGTCAACCTCGCGATCGGCCAGGGCGATCTGCAGGCCACGCCGCTGCAGCTCGCCGTCGCCTACGCCGCGATCGAGAACAAGGGCCGCGTCGTCACGCCGCACCTGGGGCTGGAGATCCAGCGCGCCAACGGCGAGCTCGTTCAGCGCATCGAGCGCGACCCGGCGCGCCGCGTCGACATCGACGAGGCCGACCGTCAGGCGGTCGCAAACGGCCTGCACCTGGCGGCCAGCGAGGCCGGCGGCACGTCGGCCGACGTCTTCTCCGGCTGGCCGCAGGACCAGCTGCCGATCTACGGCAAGACCGGCACCGCGCAGCGCCCGCCGCGCGGCGACCAGTCCTGGTACGTCGCCTACATCCCCGACCCCAAGCGCCCGGTCGTCGTCGCGGTGACGGTCGAGGAGGGCGGCTTCGGCGCCGCGACGGCGGCGCCGATCGCCTGCCGCGTGCTGCGCCACTACTACGACGTCAAGGACGTGCCCTGTGCTGCCGGCGAGGACTCGACGCGATGAACGAGCCCGCCGCCAAGCGCCTGCCCGCCGGCCTGCGGTTGCCGTTCGATCCGCTGCTCGCGCTGGCGGCGATTGGCCTCATGGCCGCCTCGCTCGTTACCCTCAACGCATCGACGAGCCAAGACGTCCCGGGCGATCCGCACTACTACGTCATACGCCAAGGCGTGTTCTTCGCCGTCGGCACGCTCGTCGCGATCGTCCTGAGCCGGATCGACTACTCGCGCTTGCGCGAGCTGAAGTACGGCATCTACGGCCTGATGATCGCCGGGATCTTCCTGGTCGCCGTCTTCGGTGGCGTGACGCGTGGCTCGCGGCGCGCGATCCAGCTGCCCTTCTTCGAGGTGCAGGCGTCCGAGCTTGGCAAGGTGCTGCTGATCGTCGCGCTGGCCGGCTTCGTCGTGGATCGATCACGGCGCCTGGGCGAGCGCGACACCACCGCGCGACTGGTGATCGTCGGGATGATCCCCGCGACGTTCGTGATGGCCTCCGACCTCGGCTCGGGCCTGGTCTACATCGCGATC
>JBBSQG010000089.1:0-9608 GCA_038258125.1 Solirubrobacterales bacterium | reverse complement strand
GCGCGCTGGGCCGACTGGGGGCGCACCGCGTTCAACGGCACGCTCGCGCTCCGGTCGACGCTCGGGCCCTGGCGCGACGAGCTCGAGCTCTGCGCGGGCGAGCAGACCGAGCTCATCGTGCCGGGGGTGGCGCTCGCCCTGCTGCGCATCCCGGCCGCCGACGAGGAGTATCAGGCGACGATCGGCGCGAAGTCGCGCAACATGCTGCGCAAGGCGCAGCGCGCGGGGATCACGACCGAGCCGTTCGTGTGGAACGATCGTCTTGAGGAGATCCACGCGATCAACGTCTCCAAGCCGGTGCGGTCCGGCGGCCCGATGACCGACGCCTACCTGACGGCGCCCGCACCGATCGGCGGTGCGCCGAGCCTCACGTGCGCGCTGCACCCCACGCTGTACATCGGGGCCGAGCGCGACGGCCGCCTCGTCGGCTACAGCCGGCTGGTGACGATCGGTGAGCTCGCGGTCATCGACCAGATCCTCGGTCATGCGGAGGCGCTTCCCCACGGCGTCATGAACGCCCTCGTGCACGCGCTCGTCGAGGCGGCGCGCGAGATCTCGACGATCGTGGCGATCAACTACCTCACGCTGCGAAGCTCGACGGCATCGCTCGATCGCTTCAAGCGCAGCGTCGGCTTCGAAGCGACGGCCACGGTGCTCGAGGTGGCCAAGCCGTGAGCCCGGCCGGGTCCCACCGGACGCTGATCCTCGGCCTGCTCGGCGAGCTCGCGGGCGCGGGGGCGAGGTTCTGCACGCCGGCGACGTTCGCGGCTGCGGCGCACAAGCATCCCGAGATCGATGCCGCGGCCCGTGCCGGCAGCGGCGCCCCGCACGCCGTCACGGTCGTCGTCGACGCGGCACCCGAGGCGGCGCTGCCGTTCGCGCGTGCCAGCGCGGCGATCGGCGTACCCGTGACGTTCCTGCTGCGGATGGCACGCAGCGGTGCGTCGCCGCGGCGCCACGGGGGCGAGGCGTCCGCCGAGTTGACGGCCCTGCACCAGCCCTGCGGCGTGACCGTGCCGGCCGGCACGAAGCCCGCGGATCTGCCGGCCGCGATGGGCGGCCAGCGCGGTCAGGGCGTGCGGCTCGAGGTTCTCTACCCGGACGGCGACGCTGTCGATCCCGACGAGGCCGCCGCGCTGCACGCCGCCGCCGGCCTTCCGGTCTGCCTCGGCACGACGACGATCGCCCAGGGGCATGCGGTCGGCGTAGCGTTCACGGTGCGCGCGGAGCGCGGCAGGCTCCAGGCGCGCAGCACCCGAGGCTTCGAGATCCTCGCCTCACCCCTGGGGGCGGTCGACGAGGTCGACGTGGCGTGCCTGGCTGACACCGTGGCACGTGGGCCGTGCCTCGTCGGCCTGCGGCTCTCGGTGCTTGCCTGAGGTCGTCGTGGCAGCCGAAGCGACCCCACAGGGCCGGTCGTCGGCCGCGGAGTTCATCCACCGAGTGGGGAGGACGAGCGGCCTCTTCGGCGTCGGACTGGCCGTCAACGCGATCTGCGGGATCGCCACGATCGCCGTCCTGACCCGCGTGTTGAGCCCGGCGGAGTACGGCCGCCTCGCGGTCCTGCTGGTCTTCAGCGGTCTGCTCAGCCTCCTGATCATCTACGTCGTGCTTCCGGGGACCATGTCATGGACGCTGGGCGCCGCTGACGAGGACGACGAGGGTGTCAGCGCGGCAGAGCGAACGACGGCAGCGGACGCTGGTGTCGCGCTGTTCACGGGTGTGGCGATGATGCTCGCGCTGATCGCGATCGCGTTGGCACTTGTGGTGGTGTTGCGCGAGCCGTTGGGCCACCTGCTGGTGCGTGGCGACAGCGGGGAGCGCACCGCCGTTTCGCTTGTCCTGCTCGGTGCGCTCAATGCCGTGCCGACGGCGCTGACGCGCCTGCTCGCGAACATCCTGCGCTACGCGCAGCGACCGGGGCAGTACGTCGTCGTCGATCTCGTGAGGCCGGTCGCGGTGCTCGCTCTCGCGATCGCGCTGGCCGCGACCGGTGGCGGCGACGTCCACGCGGTCCTTCTTGTCTACCTCGCCGGCGGGATGCTCGGAGTCGTGCTCGCCGCCGTGCTCCTGCGCAACGACATCACTCCGCGTGCGTCGCTGCACGACGCCAGGATGATCTTTCGTCGCGGAAGGGCGGTCGCACCGGCCGTCTTCTCCAATTGGGTGGTGCTGAACACCGACGTGTTCTTCCTGGCGCAGTTCGCGAGCGCCGGCGCGGTCGGGAGCTACCGCGTGGCGACCGGGATCGGCCGCCTGGGCTCGTACGTTGCGTCGACCTTCATCCGCGCTTGGGGACCGATGACCCATGGCCCGCTGGCGGCCGCGATGAAGACGGAACTCGGCGACAAGCGCGCGAGTGCGGCGACGCTGAAGTACTTCGTGCTGCTGTGCTGCTGGACGCTGGTCGTCCTGTCCGCGTTCTCGGGCGTGATGATCCGGCTCGTGCCGTCGAGCTTCCGCGCCGCCGAACCGCTGATTCCGGTGCTGGCGTCGGTCTACATGCTGCGCGTGACGTTCATCCTCTCCTACCACGCCAGCGAGCGGCGCAGCCGCCGACGCTGGATGTTCGCGCTCTTCGGCGTCGCGCTGCTCGTCTTCGTCGCGTCCTGCCTGGTGCTGATCCCGGCGCTGGGTTCCTGGGGCGCGGCCCTCGCAGGCGTGCTCGCATATGGCGTGGCGACGGCAGCGATGCTCACGGTGACGATGCGCGAGCCCGACCCCATGCCGCTGGCCTACGGCCGGATCGCCGCCGCAATCGCGCTCGCCGGCGCCGTCATCGCGTTGCAGCGGTCCGCCGGCGACGTGTCGCTCGGCGCCCAGGTGGCGATCGGCGTCATCGCGAGCGCCATCTACCCCGCCCTCCTGATCGTCGCCGGGATCGTCCCGCGCCACCGAGTGCGCGCGCTCGGCGGCGCGCTGCTCGCAGCGGTCGCGGTGCGGCGGCGGGTGCCCGGCATCCTCCGCCGGCGTCTGGCCGCGCTCGATGCGCACGACCTCGCGCTGCTCGATGCGCTGCTGCGCCGGCGCGAGGATCTCGCGCAGTTCGCCGAGACCAACGGCGAGCCCGAGGACGACGTCCGGATGCGTCTGGTCCTCGCGCTGCGCCGCGTGTCGGACCTGCCGCCCGGTCACGAGCTGAGGGCGTCGATGTCACGCTACGTCCTCGAAGACGAGTCGGTCGTCCACCACCTCTCGCTATCGCGCCGGCTCGTCGCCCAAGGCTGCGATGGGCGCGCGCTGGACGCGTTGTACGAGGCCGCGCGAGCCGTCCGGGCGATCCCCAACCGGCAGTGGCCGCCCGCCCCGGACGGCCGGGATTCCGATGTCGGCAGGCGGCTCGACGAGCTGTCTCGTCTGTGAGGGTGCGGCCACCTGCGGGCCGAGGTAATCTCCCCCCATGGAAGGGGCCTACTCCCTCGACTTGTTTCGTCAGCTCAACGAGGAGTTCCGCTCGACGCCGCTGATTGCCGCGCCGCCCGATCGCACCTCAAAGGGCTTCGAGGCAGTCGCCAAGCGACGCATCGAGACGATCTCTCGGTATCTGCCGGATCTGCGCGGCAAGTACGTGCTGGAACTGGGCACCGGTCGCGGTTACACCGCCGCGCTGTTGCCCGAAGTCACCGGTGCCAAGCACGTGACCGGTATCGACGTCAAGGCGTACCCCGAATGGGACCTTCACGACAAGAAGACGACCGAGTTCATCCGGGGTGACCTCGCCGGCGGTCAGTTCGTCGAGGCTGAGTCCATCGACGCAGTCATCTCAGCCGTGGTGTTCGAGCACGTCACGCGGCCGATCCGCATGCTCTCCGAGCTGCACCGCGTCATGAAGGTGGGCGGCGAGGCGTGGCTCTACTTCAACCTCTATCGCGGTCCGAAGGCGTCGCATCGCTACCACACGATCTTCTTTCCCTGGCCGCATCTGCTTTTCGACGACGGGCAGGCCGCGCAGATCCTCAGCGAGGCCGGCGCAAGCGGGAAGTTCGCCTGGGTCAACCGCATGACGGCCGCTCACTACACCCAGGTGTGCGCCGAGCTCGGGTTTGAGATCACCACCGTTCACCGCCACATCGTCAAGCTCGAGGAGCATCTGGACTTCTATCTGCGCTTCGAGGACAAACTCGGACGGTATCCTGCGCTCGACTTGGAGACCGATTTTCTGACGATCGTGCTAAAGAAGCTGTCGGAACCGGACGATCGGGTGCCGAGATTTGGTTACTTGGAGCGACAGAAGCGCTTTGACCGACTGGTTCGTCTGCGGCAAACCGAGCTTCGTACGAAGGATGTGGCCGACCAGGCTGCGGATTGACGCCTCTGTGCGGACAGGTCGGTGGTAGGCCCGCGAGCCGCTCGACGCTGCCCAACGCGACGGCACGAGCGATGTTCTTCTTGAAGCCGCACATTGAACGTGACGCGGTCGACGGGCCGGCGCCGTGGGGGTCAGCAGATCGTTCATGAGGGTCCGGACGGCGTAGGGGAGCCGCAGTACTTTGCCGTCAGCGGACCCTGCATGCGGTCCCAGTCAACCCGATGCGATGCGCTCGGGGTGCTCCATTGGACGTGGCCTCGTCGAGCGGTGGCGTTGTAGCGGCAGAACGCGGACGGCACGATGTCCTCGTCGACCAGCGCGAACAGCGTGGCGAACGTCGCGCCCCGGACTCCTCTGCGCGTGCGGGCCGTTGTCCAGACCGGCAGCAGCTCCGACGGTCGGCGCGATACGAAGCCGAGCAGCGCGGGTTCGGTCTGGCCGCGCACGGGGTCGAGCGCATCCGCGTCGTCCAACGCGGTCACCGTCAGCGCCTCCGATCCTTGCGGTAGCGCAAGCCGTATCGCGCCATCCGCGTGCTCGAGCCGGTCGAGCTCAGGCCCGTAGTGAAAGCGCTGGACGTAGTCGTGCCGCTCGTCCCCTCCGCGAGCGAGCAGGTTGTCGACGACAATCGTCCACGAGCCGGGCATGTGGAAGAGCAGCCGCACATGGCGAATCGTCCGGAAGTGGGTGATTGCCGACTCGGTCGCGACGAGGCCGCTCAGGGCGTCATGCACCGTGCTGACGAGGGCCGAGCCGTAGGGCTTGACGCCGCGCCGTGGATAAGAGCGCCCGTCGATCTCCACGCAGTTGTGCGCGCGCGTGGACTCCACGTAGATCCGCGCCGGATCGCCGTAGTAGAAGCCGGCTCGGCCGAGCTCGGAATCCGGGTCCAGCCGGCCGATGTAGCCGTAGCGGCCGGCGTCGGCGAGCAGGTCGTGGCCGCGGGCATACCAGACGAAGGACAGATCGTCTGCGTGCTTGTGCACCCGTGAATGAAAGGCACACGTCTGCAAAAGATAGGACGATGCCCGCGCCGCGTCGCCGGCGAACCAGCCATTCTTGGCAACGACATATCCAGCCCGCGGAAATGCTCTGACGTTCGTGTGCGGCGCTGAGCCGGAGCGTCCCTCGCTGGTGGCGTACTGCAGGGCCGGGTGCGAGATGTACGGGTCGATTATTCGGTTGCCTCTATAGCGATCGGAGTCACCCACCCCCGGTACGAGACCTACGGGTGCGACGAACCATGACATCGCGTCCTCCGCGCGGCGGAGGAGCCCAGTCACCCCCGGATCGTCGAGCAGACCGCCGGCCTCAATTCGCAGCAGCGTGCGCAGCACCATCAGGTGATACGCGGGCGAGTGCTCCCGATGTACGCCGTCCTCGCCGAAATGCACTTCGACGAGCCGGCGCAGGCGATCCCGCGCCTGCTCCTTGGCGCTGGCGGATTCGGGCAACTCGGGGATTCGCATCGCGGCAGCGAGTTGCCCCGCCGCCTGATAGATGCCGTGGTTGGAGTGGGCGCGGAACTGTCCCTCCTCCGCGAGTACCTGAAGGTGGACACGGAGGCTCGCGAGCAACCGGATAATCTGTTTTCGATGCACCGGGCCGACGGAGCAGAGCGCGTCGATCAGGTACGCGAGCCGGAACGCACGCATGCCGACGGCCATGTCGTACCAGGCAAACGTGGACACCGGATCGAACGCTGGATGCTGCGCGACCCAGTCCTCCGCGAGAGCGAGACAATAATCCAGCAGCTCTCGCCGGCCCGTATCGCCGTAGGCGGTCAGCATGGAAGCCATCGGCTCCCAGGCGTGCAGATGGAATGTCCAGCTGCGGTTGGCCGAGCAGATCTCGTCCCACGCGAGGGGGGGCTTGAGCATGATCCGCGGATTGGGATTGCGCTTCCACCCGCTCGACAGGATCTCGGTCGCGTCCTCCTGCGCGGATGAGAGCTCGATGGCGATGGATTCGATCGTCGGCCGCGCCTGCCCGCGCCGTCGCTGCGCGATCGCGTCCGCGAGCTCTTCGCTTACGCTTACGAGCGGACTGGACGTCTTTCCGGTCATCTCGCGCTGCGCACGGAACTCCTCGAGCACGAGATCGTTCGGGGTCGCTGAGTCGTTCGTGTTGTGCTCCAGACGGGCGAGTATAGGTCGAGAAGCACGCGCGGATGGCCCACGGGGCACACGTTCTGGGCAGCTTGGAGAAGCCTGCGATCCGCCGCGTTGGCGATGTCCGCACGTCCGTCCGCGTACCTATTCTCGTGCTTCATGGCCGCGGCTCGAGTCCAGGTAGCCCGAATCGCATTCTTTCGCCGTGATGAGCGCTCATCGATCCCGGCCCGGTATCGACAAGCAAGAATGTCATCGCGGCGCATGGCAGATAGTTGAGAATCCCCGTCGTACCCTCCACGAAAACGCCGGAATGAAATGATGGCGCTGGCCGTTCCTTGGTCGGTGAACGCGCGGGACGCAGCCCAGCAGCCCGTAGGGCCGGCATTTCGCGATTGCAACGCTCGTCTCGGGCCGGTTCGAACCGCACTGCGCCGCCACGCTTCTCTGGGCGGTCAATGGGCGCCGCTGCGCAACTCGCTGCGCTCGGCCCCGGCAGGGCGCCCTGAACCGCCTGCCACGCCGTCATCTGCTCGACTGGCCACCCGTGTTCGACGAGCTGATGGTTCTCTTCCGTCACACCCCGGCGGCGAGCCGCCGGGGTGTGACGCCTTGCAAGCATCCGCGGACGAAGGATGGGAATCGACCCGCTAGTCGCTAGTCTTGCCGCGATGCCAACCGTTTGTCGATGCGTCGCCATTCTTGTGACGCTCTCAGTTGCGGGTTGCGGTTCGTCCAAACCGGGGACGGACGTGGGGTCGACCTCGGTCACGCAGACGGTGCAGCAGACCACGACGGGCACTCGCACCTCGCCGCACCCCGCGTCGGACACGCGCCGCCTGCAAGTGCATGCCGTTGCCCGCGACAACCCCAAGAAGTCCGCTTTCGGAGCGAGTGCCCGCCTCAGCGGTCCCGGCACGCTGCAAGTCCTGCTCCGCCCGTCGCGAGAACAGGGCACCAGCGCGCAGAGGCTCACGATCAGCCGTCCCAACCCCCAGACGATGAAGCTCGTAACCACCCCGAGTGGTGGAGGCAAGGCGGAGACGAGCACCGTCAGGTTGGCCGACGAAAGCTTGAAGATCGATCGTCTCGTCTACGGCTGCCAGCTTCCCCCCAAGACGTTCTGTCCCCTCCGCCGGGTTAGCCGGGAGGGCCAGCGGGTCACGCTCACGACGAAGGGCGGCCGCCTGCCCGTGCTCCTGTCTGTGGTGATACAACGCAAGACGACGGATGCGACCGCCCGCCTCGCGCCGCTGGGCCCATCGTCTCCGGGAAGCCCGGTTACAGCGGTCGCCCAGGTCACGCGCCTGGCCACCAAGGCGGACGAGAAGGGGACGCCTTTGGCGGCCGAGGTGCGCGCCGGCGCCGGAGCGTCTGTCCGGGTCCTAGTCAGGGCGGCCAAGGGAAGTCCCGCCGACGGAGCGCTGCGCATCGCTGTCCCGCGGATGTCCGGCCAGACGATCGAGGTGCGGGCCGGGGGGGTCGCGAGCAGACCCGCATCGACGGCGAAGATCGTTGCCTTCAGTGGCCGGCTCCGCGTCGCCCAGATCAGCTACACGTGCGGTTTGCCCCCAGCCACGTTCTGCCCGCTGAAGCCGGTCGCGCAGAATGGGAAGAGAGTCGTATTCCGCATACCGACGCCGCGCGTGCCGGTTGTGTTGACGTTCAAGCTCGCCGCGGCATAGTGCGCGCAGGGGAATCTGGCACTGCGAATCGCTAGATTTCCGATGCGACAGCCGCTCCGGAGGCCGACCGTGAATGCTGATCGCCGATCTGGACATCCACGATGAACGCCGACCGCATCGCAGAGGTGTACGAGGGTTCACACGGAACCCCGCGCAGCCAAGAACTGGCGCGCGAGCGCGTGCACTGGATGTGCCGCCAGGCCGTCGGCGACGAGATCCTCGACATCGGCTGCAGCCAGGGCATCGTCAGCCTCCTGCTCGGGCGCGAGGGCCGTGGCGTCGTGGGCATCGACCGTGAGCGGCAGGCCATAGCCGAGGCCGAGCGACGGCTGGCGCTCGAGGAGCCGAGCGTCCGAGAGCGGGTGACGTTCGTCGAGGCCGAGGCCCGCGCGCTCTCGTTTGCCGACGCCACCTTCGACACCGTGCTCCTGGGTGAGGTGCTCGAGCATCTGATCGAGCCCGAGGCCGTGCTCGACGAGGCCAAGCGGGTGCTGCGGCCGGGCGGGCGCATCGTCGTCACGACGCCCTACGGGCTGTTTCCCTATCACGACCACAAGGATCCGGTGTATCTCACCGAGCTGCTGCCGTTGCTGAGCAGACGCTTCGGCAAGCTCGGCATCGAACTCCTGCACCAGTACCTGTTCATCGTGGGTGAGCGCACGCCGCGTACATCGAAGGTGGGCGCCGATCTGCTGGGGCAGTCGCTGGCGATCGCCGAGCAGCGCCTGCGCGTTCAGGATCGCGAGGTCAACATCCAGCGCAGCGCGGTGAAGCGCATCTCAACCGATCTAGAGGCGGCGCGGGCGGATGCGGCCGAACGCGCGCAGGAGCTGGCCGCGCTCACCATGCAACGCGATGCTGCCGTCGAGGCGGCGCAGCGCTTGGATGCCGCGGAGGCCGATCTAGAGCGACGAGAGCTGCGGCTCGCCGACGACCTCCGTGAGCGCTCCGAGCGCGCCCTGCGTCTGGAGGTCGAGCGCGATCACCTCGTCGTGCGCGCGGCCGCCGCAGAGGCCACCGTCGCGCAGCTCGGCGAGCGCGTCGATGCGGCGGCCGCGTCGGCCGAGCAGGCGGCGCGCCGCAACGCGACGCTGGAGGGTCAGCGCGACACCTTCCAGCAGCGCGCCTCCGAGCTCGGCGCGACGCTCGGTCGCGTTCAGCAGCAGATGGAAACCGCGACGGCGGCCGCTGCCGAGACGCAGCAGAGCACGGCGCGCCTGGAGCTCGCGCTCGCCCGACGCAACGACGAACTCGAGCACGTCCAGGCCGAACGCGACCGGGTTGCCGCGGAGCGCGAACGGCTCAGCGCAGATCTCGAGGAGACATCCGTCGCACTGGACGAGACGAACACGCACCTCACCGACCGCGAGAGCACGGTCGAAGCGCTTTCTGCCGAGCGCGCGCGGCTGCAAGAGCGCGTCGCCCAGATCGAGGCCGAGCGCGAGCGCATGGAGCACGCTCGCGACGGCGCGCTGACCGCACGCCAGGCGGCGGAGGCCGACG
>JBBSQG010000088.1:0-9659 GCA_038258125.1 Solirubrobacterales bacterium | reverse complement strand
GCCCGCGGCGACCACGACGCCGCCCGCGCCGCGCTCGAGGCCACCCGCGCCGAGCTCCAGGCGCGCGACAGCGCGCTCGCCGAGGCGCAGGCGCAGACCGAGACGCACGCCGCCGAGCTCGACACCGCGCGCGCCGAACTCGAGCGCACGCGCGCGGAGCTCGACGCGACGATCGCCGCCGCCGACGACGCCCGCGCCGAGCGCGAGCAGGCGCGCGTCCGCGCCCAGCAGTTGCTCGGCGAGGCCGAGCAGGCGCGCGCTGCGGCCGAAGCGATCCGCGCGGAGTTCGCGTTTGACCCGATCGACGACGACGGCGCCCCGCGTCCGGCCAGCGCGCCCGCGGGCCAGCGCACGCCATGGACCGTCCCCGCGCGGGCCGCGGCCACCCCGCCGTCCACCGCCCCGAAGCCCGCGCTGCCCGCCGTCGGCCCCGGCCAGGCCGCCGCGCTGATCGCCCTCGACGGCTCGTTCAAGCGCCTCGACGACGCGTTCTGTTCACTGCTGGGCTGCCGCGAGGAGGATTTGCGGGTCGTGCGCTGGCCGTCGATCATCGATCGCGAGAACCTCAAGGCCCATCAGGAGCTCGCGCGCGCGCTGAAGGCCGGAGAGATGCAGCGCGCCGAGGTCGAGACCGTCTACATGCACGCCGGCGGCCTGCTCGTGCCGATCGCCGGCACGGTCTCGATGCACCGCGCCGACCCCGGCGGCCCGCCGACGCACTTCCTCTTCACCGCCGAGGTCAGCCGCACCGCCGGCGTGCGCTGACGCCGCGGCGCCGGCTCGTCGACCCCGATGAAGGATTTGGGTCGGATATAGAGCCAAACCCTTCATCCACTCCGTTCAGGACCCTGCGCCTGCTCCGATCGGGCACGTCACGCCGGTCCCGCCCAGCCCGCAGTAGCCGCGCGGATTCTTGGCGAGGTACTGCTGGTGGTAGTCCTCGGCGTAGAAGAAGTCCGGCGCCGGCAGGATCTCGGTCGTGATCTCGCCGCGGCCGGCGGTGGTCAGCGCGGCCTGATAGCGCTCCGCCGAGGCGGACGCGGACGCGGCCTGCGCGTCGGTCGTCGTATAGATCCCCGAGCGATACTGGGTGCCGGCGTCGTTGCCCTGGCGCATGCCCTGGGTCGGGTCGTGCGCCTCCCAGAACGTGGCCAGCAGGTCCTCGAAGGAGACCTGCGCGGGGCGGTAGACGACGAGCACGACCTCGTTGTGGCCGGTCTTCGCGCTGCAGACCTCCTCGTAGGTCGGATTCGGCGTCATCCCCGCGGCATAGCCGACGGCGGTCGTGTAGACGCCCGGCGTCTGCCAGAACACGCGCTCGGCGCCCCAGAAGCAGCCCAGACCGAAGATGGCCTGCTCGGTGTCCTCGGGGAACGGGCCCCGCAGCGGCGCGTCGAGCACGTAGTGCTTGGCCGGCACCGGCATCGCCTTGTCACGGCCCGGCAGCGCCGTCTCGGCGGTCGGCAGCTCGGTCTTGAGCCTGGAGAGGAAGTTCAGCATTTCAGGGGCCTCGGTTTCGTCGCGTGCAGCACGGTCCACGGTAGCGGCCGTCCGTTACGCGCCCGCGAGGTTGGCACGCGCCCATCCGGCCATCGCGCGCCGTCGCAGCGCAGGCCAACGTCTACCCTGCGCCGATGGCCACGACGGTGGAGGCACAGCCTGCGACGGACCTGGGAATCCGCACGCTGATCGCCGGCGACGGGGTGCGCGGTGTCGGGGCGCTGTTCGTCTTCGCCACCCACGTCTGCCTGCTCGCCGACCCGCTGCCCAACAACAACCTGCTCAGCTACGACTGGGCCGCGCCGATCCTCGGCCACATCGACCTCGCGCTGTCGGCATTCTTCGTGCTGTCGGGCTATCTCATCGCGCGACCGTTCACGCGCGCCTACGTGACGGGCGGCCGGCGCCCGCGGATCCGCTCCTACGTGCGCAACCGGATCCTGCGCGTCGTACCGGTCTTCTACTTCTTCACGATCCTCGTGCTGCTGCGCTTCGGCCTGGACGGCAGCCTGGAGACCGGCGCCGCCGCCCCCGACGCGACCAGCAGCTGGTGGCAGGTCGTTGCGCAGTTCTTCTTCATCCAGGGCCAGACCGCCGGGCCCGCCTCGATCCCGATCGGTCCGGCCTGGTCGATCGGCTCGGAGGTCGGCTTCTACTTCGTCATCCCGCTGGCCGCATACGGCGCGTACTTCGTCGGCAAGCGGCTGCGCGGCCAGTACGCGCGGGCCGCCTTCGCGCTGGCGGCGATCGGCTTCGTCTTCGTCGTCTCGATCGCCCTGCGCGCCGTCGACAAGTACCACTTCGCCTGGCTGACGGCACCGCCGGCGATCCTGTACGGCTTCATGCCCGGCGTCGCGCTGGGGATCGTCGAGCCGCTCATCGCTGCCCCCCTGCGAGCGCGCGCGCACCTGGCCAAGCAGCTCGCGTGGGGCGCCTTCGCGCTTGGCCTTTTGTGCGCGTTCGTCTATGCCGCCAGCGACTACGACCCGCGTCAGACGCCGATCCACCACGCGCTCGGCGTGCGCGCGATGCTCGCCGCGCTCAGCACCGGACTGCTGTTCTTCGGCCTCATCGTCCTGCAGATCGGCACCGGCCGCGCACCGCGCGTGTTCGCCAACAAGGGCATGCTCTGGCTCGGCGCCCGCTCGTACTCCTTCTATCTCGTGCACATCTGGGTGCTGCTCGAGCTCGACCATCTGCTCGGCGACGGCGACAGCCTCGCGACCCGCCTGGCGGTGATGGCCGGGATCGGCTTTCCGCTCACGGTGCTCAGCGGTGCGCTGACGTACCGCTACATCGAGCTTCCCTTCCTGCGGCGCAAGATGACGACGACGCAGCACACGCCGGCCGAGGCGGCGCCCGCCGCGCCCGAGCCGGCCCGCTAGCTGTCGTCCTACGTCGGGCGATCAAGGTAGATTGCCGCCGGTGCCCGGGCGTCTGCGAATCCTCCCGCTGCTGCTGCTGCTGGCGGCGGTCTGTGCGGTCGCGCTCGGCGCCTGTGGCGGCGCCCAGGAGCGCGATGACAAGAACGCCTACGTGCGCGCGGTCAACGCCGCGCAGAACGAGTTCTCGGCGAGCGTCGCGGATGTGGCCCAGCGGATCAAGGCAAAGAGCTCGTCCAGTGAGCAACGCAAGACGCTGGCCGATTTCCAGAGCGCCGTCGACAACGTCGTCCGCGACCTGCGCGCGATCAAGGTCCCGGGTGTCGTGAAGTCCGAGCACGCGCAGCTCGTCGGCGCGATCAGTGGCTTCGGCGACCAGATCGAGTCGGCCAATCTCGTCCTGCGCAATCCGACCGAGCGCACCATCGCCGAGGCCCGCAACTCGATCGCGACCGCATCCCAGCGGGTCAACGCGGGCATCGGCTCTGCGATCGCGGCGATCAACTCCAAGCTCAAAGACAAATAGGCGCTCGGTAGCGATGTCGCCGACGTGGATCTGGGTGCAGGGCGCGATCGTCTTCTTCGTCCTCGCCGGGATCGTCATCGCGATCGTGAAGCTGAGCACCTAGTGCGCCGCCGACGAGGAGTGCGCCCGTCGCGCTGAGATGTTCGGCTCGATCGTCGTCGGCACGGACGGATCGGACACCGCCACGCAGGCGGTCCGGCAGGCGATCGAGCTCGCGCAGGCGGTGGGCGCGCGGATCGAGCTCGTCAGCGCCTACGAGCCGGTGACCGACGCACGGCTGCGCGAGGAGTCCATCCAGCGGGTGCCCGAGGATCTGCACTGGATGATCAACCCTCGCGAGGACGTCCAGGCAACGCTCGAGGCAGCCGCGGCCGAGATCCGTGCGGCCGGTGTCGCGGTCGAGGTCTTCGCGCGCCAGGGCGATCCGGCCGATGCGATCCTCGACGTCGCCGAGGAGCGCGGCAGCGACCTCATCGTGCTCGGCAACAAGGGCATGACCGGCGCCAAGCGCTTCCTGCTGGGCTCGGTCCCGAACAAGGTGTCACACCACGCACCCTGCTCGGTGCTGATCATCCGGACGGTTTGACAACCGCCGTCGGCGCGGTCGCGGCGGCCGCATCGACGAGGCCCGCGCCGTAGTAGCGGTCGCGCCCCGGCCGGCCGAGGTCGCGCGCGGTGCGCTCCAGGTGGCGCTCCACCTCGCGCGGCGTCGGGTTGCGGCCGAGCACGCCCGAGGCGAGCACGAGCGCGGCCACGCCGGCGACCTGTGGCGCGGCGGTCGACGTGCCGCGGAAGCGGGGCAGGATCTCAAACCGTCGCGGTGACTGGGCGCGGAAGCTCACGCCCGAGATGTCGCGCCCCGGCGGGTCGGCGAGCTTGCAGTTTGGATCGTCGGGAACGTTGGCGTCGGCGCCGCCGCCGGGCGCGACGATGTCCATGCCCGGACCGTGGTTGGAGTAGTCGCCCAGGCAGCCGTGCTCCGTCGTCCCGCCGACGTTGATCGCCAGCGTGTCGTAGCGCTTGGCGGGCACCCGCGGATCGGAGCTGTTTCCGGCCGCGGAGACGACGACCACGCCCGCGCGGCGCGCGTCGGCGAGCGCCGATCGCACGCTCTTGGAGGCGGTCACGCTGCGCGGGGTCGGGGCCAGCGCCGGCCCGTCGTAGAGCTCGAGCGAGAGGTTGATGACATCCGCGTTGTGGCGGATCGCGAAGCGGATCGCCCGTGCGATGGTCGAGGGGTCGCCGCGCCCCTCGAAGTCGAGCACGCGCAGCGGCATGATCCGCGCGCGGTAGGCGACGCCGACCGTGCCGTAGGCGTTGTTCGCGGTCGCGGCGATCGTGCTGGCGATGAACGTGCCGTGGCCGTACTGGTCGTTGGGGTAGGGGTCGTCGTCGACGAAGTCGTAGCCGCGCACGAAGCGGGCGGCCGCGAGGTCGGGCGAGCGCTTGAACGGACCGCGGTTGGTGTATGCGATGCCGCTGTCGAGAACGGCGATCGTCACACCCCGACCGCCGCTGCCGCCGAGCCGGCTGGCCTGCGACCAGGCCGTCGGGGCGTTGATGCCGAACGGGCCGTTGAGCTCCCACTGCGTAAACGTCCAGCCCGCGTCGGCGGCGGCGCGGGCGCGGCCGGAGTCGTTGGGGACATAGGCCGCGCGGGCGCGCAGGGTGGACTCGCCGGCGGCGGCGCCGGCGGGCAACAGCGCGATAGCGAGCGCGGCGAGCGCGGCGCCCGAGGCGAGTCGGCGAAGCAGAGGGATCGGTGAGTTCACAGGGAAGGTGAGAACGGCGAGACTCACACGATACGGAGGGTGGCCCCCTCGCTGCGATAGTCCCTTCGACGTGACGGCCGCGTTCTTTCCTCGCGACGAGTACTTCATGCGCCTGGCGATCCGCGAGGCGGAGGCTGCGCTGCTCCATGACGACGTGCCGATCGGCGCCGTCGTCGTGCACGACGGCGAGGTCATCGCGGCGGGCCACAACGAGCGCGAGCTGCGCCAGGACCCGACCGCTCACGCCGAGGTCCTCGCCCTGCGTGAGGCGAGCCGCGTGCTCGGCTCGTGGCGCGTGCTCGACGCGGTGCTCTACGTCACGCTCGAGCCCTGCGCGATGTGCGCGGGCGCGATCGTGCTCGCGCGCGTGCCGCGCGTCGTCTACGGCACGGCCGATCCGAAGGCGGGCGCGGCCGGATCGGTCCTCGACGTGCTCGCCGAGCCGCGCTTCAATCACCGGCCGGCGGTGGCCGGCGGGCTGCTGGCGCCCGACTGCGCCGCGCTGCTGACGGACTTCTTCGGCTCGCGGCGGTAGGCCGGCGACGTGATGGCGCGCGGGTCAGACCGGGCACGCCGGCTTTGCCTGCAGCGGGGCGAGCGGCGCGCGGCGCGCGGTTTGCGGCACCGATCTCCTATCCTCGACGGGCGCTCGCCGGTTGCGCCTTGGAGGGGTGCGAGAGTGGTTGAATCGGGCGGTCTCGAAAACCGTTGTAGGGGCAACCCCCCTACCGTGGGTTCGAATCCCACCCCCTCCGTTGCTGGCTCGCCTTGTCAAGTGCGGCGGCCGTGACGTACAGCCCAAGCGTCGACGGGTAGCTGCCGAGAGTAGACCTATGGCTCGATGCGACTGCGGCTGTGACCGACCGCGAGGCTCAGTCTCGCGAGTCGCCTGCAAGTTGGACCTGGAGATCCGTCAGCCATGTGACCGGACCGGTCTACCGGCCGGTAGCGCAGCTGCTGTGCTGGCTCGAGGTCGGCGTCTTGGCGCAAGCACGGAGAGACTTGATAGGGACGGAGAGCCACGACCGGGGTGTCGCCGCGGAGATCGGGAGGGCTGGAGTGCCGTTGGCGCCCAGCTCTTGATCGCGCTCGCGGTGGTGGTCGCATTGGGTGCTGGCGGCGGCACCGAGCGTGCGCTCGCGGCACCTAGCGGCTCGGCGCAGAGCCAGGACGCACAGCTCGAGGCGAGGGCGGCCTTCGTGCCCCTTGCTGCGATCATGGTCTGCTCGCGTCTCTGCCCCGTGGCTGGAGTTGCTGCTGCGAGAATTCGGCGGGACTGCTGATGCGTAGGCGCGCAGCGCCTCAGCGAACGTGACCCGGGCACGGGTGAAGCGGACCTTGTTCTGTGGAGTGAGCTTCGCCTACTCGCGGGCCGCACGTTCGGATACGCGAAACGTGGGGCTCATGCTGGGGCGGGACGGTCAGCCGTCTGCGGCGGCGTCGAGGCGCCGGAACATCTCGTCTTGTTCGGTAGCCGTCAGCACGCGGTCGGCAAACTGATCGATCACGGCGTCCACCGACTCGGGCTCAAGGACGAGCGAGCCGTCCCGTCGCCGTTCGACGACGACGTAAGATCCGGCGAAGTCCGGCTCCGTGAGCGTTACGACGATCCTCGCGGTCGACATGAGGTGGATCGTATCGCGGGTCGGTACGACAGCGCTCAGGTCGGCGGCGGGAAGATCGTTCCAAAGATGTCGCAGCGGCTGTCGGGCGAAGTTCGCGCTGTCGGTCGAATCGCGTGGCGCTCGTCTTCTCCGAGCCTCACTCTGGTGCGCGCAGGAACCCTTGCCACCGAACCATCTTTTCGTCGGCCGGGAGAACGTGCCTGCCCGGTGTCCCGCTCGACGATGGGAGCACCTTCGTGGCGAGCAACTTGTGCGGAACGGCGGTATTCGGCCGGATGTGATTTATCCACGGGCTTCGGCCTTGGTGCCCAAACCGCACATTGTTGTTTGACGCTTCCCAAGCCTCGGTCCGCGAGGACGATTCGCCACACCGCCTGCGGTCGCTGGCGGGCAGCCGGAGGGGGTCGGCGCCGTCCAGAACCGTCCAGACCGGTGGCTCGTACGACCGTCCACCACGCCGTCCGCACGTCGCCTGGACGGTGCTGCGATCCGATGAGGTGGGTGAGACGAAAGCCCTGGCATTCCGCCCCGGCCCCCGTCCACGTCTCCCGCTCTCCTAGGGATCCACGTCGTCGTCGTCATCGGCTGCCCCTGCCCGCGTTTGCGACCGCGCTGGTCACCTCCCTCGCGCTCGCCACGCCCGCCGCGCACGCGGCGGCCTGCCCCGGCGCCAACCAACTTCCGCTGTTGTCCGCCCCCGCCAGCGCCAAGGCCGCGACGCTGTGCCTGCTCAACAATGAGCGCGCCGCTCAGGGGCTCGCGCCGCTGACCAGCCAGCCGATCCTCGAGGCGGTCGCCGCGACCTACGCCGGCTCGATGGTCGGGCAGCAGTTCTTCGCTCATGTCAGCCCGGCCGGCCAGACGATGGATCAGCGCCTCGCGCCGTACGTCACGGGCACGAGCAGCTACGGCTTCGGCGAGAACCTCGCCTGGGGGCAGGGCGCGCTTGGCACACCAACGGCCACCATGCGCGCGTGGATGGCGAGCCCAGGTCACCGCGACAACATCCTGAACTCGGATTTCCAGGAGATCGGCCTCGGGATCGTGCGTGGCCTCCCGGTCGGCGGACTCGTCAACGTCGGCTGGACGTACGCCACGGAGTTCGGGTCCCGCAAGGCGGCCGGCGCGCCCACCGCCACGCGTGCATCGGCCGCATCGGTGACCGTGAACTGGTCGCCCACCAAGGCCAAGAAGACGAAGAGGAAGGCCAAGCGAATCTCCGCGAAGACCAAGCGGCGCATCTCGACGCAGTGCCATCGCGTCGCGCGTCGCACGAAGGCCTCGGCGAAGACGCGTCGCGCCCGCTACGACCGCTGCGTGCGCACGAAGACGCGCGCCGCGCAGAAGTCTGCGGCACGCAAGGCCGCGGCACGCAAGGCCGCGGCACGCAAGGCCGCGGCACGCAAGGCCGCGGCACGCAAGGCCGCGGCACGCAAGGCCCGCCGCTGAGCCGGGACCGGCGTCGAGCCAAGCACGCCGTGCGTGCACGACTTGGCCCGGACCGCCATCGCTAGACACGGTCGTCTCACTCGATCAGGGCCGCGGACTATCCTGAACCGCACGCCGCGCGCCCGCGTATACGCCGCCGAGGGGCCGCAGGATGCCCTCGCACGCGCCACGACCAGATCGAGAGACCGCAACCCGTGACCAAGATCCGCGACATCTACGCCCGTGACGGGCTGACCTTCTCGATCGAGTTCTTCCCGCCCAAGACCTCCGAGGGCATGGACAGCCTGTTCAGCGAGCTCCCAGCGCTGAAGGCCCTCGATCCCGCCTTCGTGTCCGTCACGTACGGCGCCGGCGGTACGACCGAGGCGAAGACGCTGCAGGTCGTCAGGGCGATGAAGTACCGCGAGAAGCTCGAGGTCATGTGCCACGTGACGATCGTCAACCAGCCGCTCAAGCAGGTGAAGTCGGTGCTCGGGGACCTGTGGGGCAGCGAGATCGAGAACATCATCGCGCTCGCCGGCGACCCGCCGGAGGGCGCGGCGGCGCCGTGGAAGGCGCACCCCGACGGCTACCAGACCGCGCGCGAGCTGATCGAGGTCGCCAAGCGCGGCCAGTCGGGCTGGTATGACTTCTTCTCGGTCGCGGTCGCGGGCTTCCCCGAGGTCCATCCGCGCGCCGAGAGCCGTGAGAGCGACCTGAAGTACCTGAAGGAGAAGGTCGACGCCGGCGCCGACGTGGTCATCACCCAGCTGTTCTTCGACAACGAGGATTACTATCGCTACGTCGAGGACGCGCGCGCGCTCGGGATCACCGTGCCAATCGTGCCGGGCGTGCTGCCGATCCGCTCCGCCGCGCAGGTGCGGCGCTTCACGAAGCTGTGCGCCGCGAAGATCCCGCCGCGGCTGGAGGCGCTGCTGGCCAAGGTCGAGGACGACGACGAGGCCGCCACCCAGCTGGGGATCGACTACGCGACCGAGCAGTGCGAGGGCCTGATCGAGTTCGGCGTCCCCGGGCTGCACTTCTACTCGCTCAACAAGGCGCGCTCGGTCGTCGCCATCCACGAGAACCTCAACCTCGGCGCGCTGACGAAGGCGACCGCCTGACGTAGCCCCGCACCGCGGCGGGCCGCCCGCAGCGGGCCGACCACGAGCGACGGGCCGGCTTCGCGCCTAGCGGCGGATCAGACCGCGGCCGGCGCGGTGAGGTGCGGGTACCGCGGGTAGCGCGCGGCCAGCGCACCGGGGCGCTCGGTCAGCGCGGCGACGTCGCCGGCCTCGAACGGACCGGTCAGCGCCTCGCTTATCACCTTGCCGATCTCGCGGAAGTCGTCGACCTGCAGGCCGCGGGTGGCCAGCGCCGGCGTGCCGATCCGCAGACCCGATGTGATCATCGCCGGGCGCGGATC